>CAZZIX010000111.1:0-8163 GCA_964654345.1 uncultured Methylomarinum sp. | reverse complement strand
CAGTGATTTTGCATTGTACAGCAAGTTCATATCATCTTCGCCCAAGTCATTATTAGCTTCTGGACAGGTACCCGTTCCCAGAGAAATAATCAGCATTTTATCTGCACCCGTTTCCCAGCCAAGTTTATATGAACCTAAAGTTGACATTAAAAAAGTCTGAAAGGAAGGATTGTTGTACATGGTGATGCCGCCATCTACAAACACGAAGGGGTATTTTTCTTTATCGCCTAAGGTAATTTTTTCAGGCGGAAAAAATGTTGGAGCGGCTGTACTGGCTCGCACTAATTGCCATAAAGGTAGATTCAGATTGCAATCATCGCGTTTTTTATTGTTGTACTTGGCTTTGGGGTTATTGCTGACAGGCCAGGGCGAATCCGTGGTTGCATTGCGCATTACCATCATCAGCAATGTCTTTAGTTTGGAACTGCCTAAGGTGGTTTTTTTACCAAATTCTTTTTGCAATAATTTCTTCAGCTCTTCATCTTCATAAGTGTATTTGAATCTTTTTAAGATAAAAGATTTATCAAACATTTTTGCACCGCTTTTAATATAGAACTTGCGGACTTTATCGACGGGCCAGCCTAATGATAAACCTGCTGCGATAATCGCTCCAGTACTGGTACCTGAAATGTAGTCAAAATAATCAGCTAATACATATTGCTCATTTTTGTATTCTTTCCTCAGTAATGCTTCAATTTTACCGAGTATTTCCACGGTGATCATTCCACGTATGCCACCGCCATCCAGTGTTAATATTTTTTTTGGTGTGTTTGGTTTAATTTCTTGTTGTAGAGTCATAACCTTATTCTCCCGTGTTATTTAAAAAGTTTATCGGTTGCTAATACATACACCTGTCCTGAGCGTTGCTTAATAGAATCATGCATATGTCGAGTCCCTCCTGGACCATCACCGCCTTTGCCATCCCACAAGCAAATGCCATGTACTTTTTCGACACCCCATGCCAGTGCTGAATAAAGCTGCCAAAGATTATTACGCTCATAGGGGTTGCCATTTTCAGGCAGCTCACCCAGTTCATCGGTCATAATAAACAGGCTAGTATTTGGGTTATCTTTAACTTGGTAAAACCGGTCTCGCCAGTGATCGCCAGCAAAATTGACTGAATTTTGTAAGAATTCTGGAATATCAAAAGATAAACGTAATTCCAAATGAAGGTTCAATTCAAGCGCTGCTTCCGCAAAAAGCAGATCACCGCCACAGGCACCACCGCAAATGGCAAGATCATCTTTACAGGCATCCAGCTGTTTTAATTGCGTGAGTATTGCTTTAGCCGCCAATGGCTCTTTTTCTTGCGGAAATCTCGCCGTTTTACGTTCTGGCGAATCAATCATATGCCCACTAAATAAAAACACTTTGCGTGGTAGCCAGTCTTTTGGTTTTTTAAGTTTTTGAATGGCTTTATCAAATAATTTGATGGCCTTGGCTACTTTTTTAGGCCGAAAACCTAAATCTTGCAATATTTTTAATTGCTGTCTGGATGAGTCCAGTGCAAACCAGTCTTTTCTTGCTGCCGTAATGGCATATTTGTATGCTTTTTTAATGATGCTGGTATCGCTGACTAACAGTTCTAGATCTGCTAAGGTAACTCTTGCCCAATAATTGGGTTCATTAACCGCTTCTCTATTTAATTCACAAAGCGTTGCCCAGCGAACGCTTCCTATCATCGCCTCTAATTCACTTTCATTTTCACACTGTCCCTGTAAATGTCTTAATAGATAGCATAAAGTCAGAGCATTAATGCCAGAATAGAGTTTATCTGGCTGCGCGATAAAACCCTGTCGATAAGCTTGAATGGCCTCATTAAGCTGGGCACTTTCTGATTTTGCTTTTTTAAGCATTTCTTTTGAGCTATTATTTTTTCCTCGCCATAAACTTAGCCAGCGATCTTTTTCCAATCTACCCAACCGCCCCCAAGTTTTAGCATCATCCGGGTATTTTTTCGATAAGATTTTTAAGCATTGTTCTGCCCGAGCCGGTTTATTTAGCCGTCCTAATAGCAGGCCTTTCTTTTGAGCACTCACTAGATCATCTGGGTTGATTTCCAATGCCTTGTTAAACTGCTCCAATGCAAAATCATACTGCCCTAAACTTTGCAATGCATTGCCCGCTATGCGATAGCCTTCTAACTTTAAAGCATAAGTTGGCGCTTCATCAGCAAGAACTACAATATCACCAGGCTTGCCCTTGTTTTTGGCAATTTCAATAAGACCCGCCCATTGTTCATGTTTTTGCCAAAATTCATCGGCACCTTCAACTTGAAGAAACTTCCAGTCAGGTTCTTTTAAAAAAGGCAGATATTGGTATACAGGACTGGTAGGTCTGCGCCTAAAATTTGTACGCAAAGTTTCAATTGCTATTTTGCCCAATAATTCACGATCACTTTCAAGAAATTTCGGATCAGGCGAACCATCCTTTAAATGGTAATGAATGGTTCTATCCACACAGACATCAAAAGGGATTTTTTCTGCCTGGTCAGAGCGAATCTGGATAACGCCATGCGCCCGCAGTCCATGTCGAACACCCAGTTCATACCATGCATTAGGGTTATATATTGACAGGTCAGCAACGACCAAATCGGCCATTAATAATTCCTGAAACATATCGGCTCGAATATCACCTGGCAATATTTCTTCGTCAGCACGGAACGGTTCCAAGCCTGCACTTAATAATGCCGATTTTATTAAATCTTGATAGATTGCATTAAAATTAATGCCTTGTTTTTGACCAAAAGGCATAACAATAAAAACATGTTGAGACATTGGCTGCTCCTTTTTGCTAAATAAATGGCGAACTTATTCCGTGCGCGTTCCTTAGGATTGAAGGTTTAATAACTTCCAGATTTTGACTTGCTTTATGATTCCACAGAAGTGCCAATAAAATAGTTGCGTAGCCTGATGCGCCTATTTTATTGACACTCCTGTGAAACCATAATTCTGCGTCAAACTTCCGGAAGTTATTAAATCCTCAGTCCTTAGTTTAATGTTATCTAAATTTTTCTCATTCTCACTCAGGAGAATCACTGGCATTAAGTTAAGAAATATTGGTCTATTCTGGAGACGAGGCTATAAAGCCTCATCTCCAACTCTCTTTCTCTTAACTTAATTGCAGTGACTCAGGAGCATGGAAACACGACAATTTATTGCTTTTTCTTCAAAGACAAAATACGCAGTGCAATCTCATACAGTATCAGGTTTTGCTGTGGTGTTTTAAACATAGCCATCGATTCAGTCGGCGAGCCTGCCGCTTGAAATTCAACAAGCTTTAATTTTTCAGGGCCATTTATTGGATCAGGGTATTTGTAGGTGACAAATTCAAATAGACATTGCTCTATTATGACGGGAATAATCAATACGCCTCTCGACTTTGCTGAATGTAAAAGAATAGGCAACTCACTATTTTTTATGAATGCAGAGTTTAAAAAGTCCGTACTAATCAATAGTATAGCCACGTCAGACTGTTCAAGCTTTTCGCTGATAGTCTCATGCCACTGATCTCCATATTCAAGCTTCTGATCAGTCCATACTTCAATATCGTCATGGGGATTTAAGTAATTTTTTATCCGTTCACACCACCCCTGATTCTTGTGAGCATAGCTAATAAAAACACGTACTTTTTCATCTGTCGATGAAGATGGCTTTAGTTGCTGTCCTTGCTCATCATTTCCTTGACCAGCAATTTCTGCTGCAATGGGATCAGCCTGTACCATGATCTTTTTTACCGCCTTGACTAAGGTGACAGCCCCTTCGTATGCACCGCGCTGCACATCCGCATCTTCCACAGAAAACCCTGCATGTATAGCGTAATTAACAACATCTTCATGAGTATCTTTCAGAATATTCCCCATCATCTGTACATGCCTATCATGAGCGCTATCCACAATAGAACGCATAGAATCTAAATACCCTTTTTTATCTAAATCGGCTCGAATGGCTGAAAATAAACGCTCAACATCAGTTTCGGCAGTGGACGAGGAATAAACCAAAACGCCCCCAGGTTTTAATACACGGAATATTTCCTGCAAACAGCGGGCTCGGTCTGACATTGCATAAAGCGCGTTCATCATAATGGCACCGTCAAAGGAGTCATTATCAATTTCTCGCAAACTTAATAGCAGATCACCTTTAACAATTTGTACCTGTTTGTTTTTCTCGCTATCCAGCTGATGTATTTTTTCCCGCATGTATTCCAGCATGTCTTCATTGGACTCTAGCGCCCAAATAGTTCGCTCAGTTGACTGGCGGAGCATTTCCATTGTTGCATTGCCTGTTCCAGAGGCTAAATCCAGCACGCTTAAAGGCTCACTTCCTAACAAATCGACTATTTGCTCTATCAGCTGATGATAGCTGTCAAAATTCAGCAGCATTCTGTCATAAGATTTAGCATAGAGTGACCAATTGACTTCCTGTTCCAGACGTTCAGTCAAATCTTTCCACATCTCTTCTTCATTCTCAGCACTGAGAATATTGAGATTAATAGCCCAAGCTAAAGTGCCCCCATCCTCATCAGCAATTTGCGAGGCAATTTTCCGAAACGCTACCAGCCCATAACGCGTTTTTAATTCCAATATTTCTGTATCAACAATGGGATAATGGTCAAGCTCGAATATCTTTCTGCCCCGTTTTATAACGGCACGCTTGTTATTGAGTTTAAGTATAAATTCTTCAACATGCCTGCCTCTCATTAAAGCCAGAGGTTTTGCCACCAGTTCATCAAACATGGGATTCCAGTCCAGAAACTGGAAATTTCTGTCAAGAAGATAGGTAGGACTGACTAAATCAATTGCTGGCTTTCGGCATGTTCGCACCACTTCCCAGCGGTCTTTGATGTCAGTTTTTACCTCTGTTTTTGTTTCGGGTAGCCCCGTATCATTGAATTGGTACCATTGTTCTATAAAGTTATGTAGAGAAACCTGATCATTCGCCCAAGAGGTCAATAATCTAAAGCTAGATTCATGACAGGCAATAATATCACCGGGGTTCTGCTCTAAAATAGCAAAGGCGTTACTATAATTAAAATTGCTAATTTCCTTATTTTCAAGAAAGCGGTTTAATTTATTTTTAATTTTCTCGATTAATTCTGGTGAGATATGCCCCGAGTTGCTTCGCGAAACAATTAAAGTTTCAACCGGCCCACAATTGAATAAAACAGGCTTTTGAGTACTGGGCATTTTTTCTTCGACGTAGCTAAAAAGCTCGTCCATGGAGATCAAACCATCATTATTCAAATCGGCATCGCCCGATGTAATGCCCTTTATAATGCCATTGGTAAGACAGCCTAAAGCTTTTTTGTCACAATCGTATGCTTGGCCTATCGCACTGGAAGCAGCGATGATTGATATGGCATATCCATCAGGAATTGACGCTTTCAAATTTCCTACACTTGCATTGAAAGGATCCTCAAAATCCTTATATAACCGCCCGATTGCAGAGGAATAGCAACAGTCAAATATCATGGCTATACGTCGACAGCGGGTTTCCCGTAACATTGAAGCCAGCATATCCACAGGTATTGATGTAGCCTGCAGAAAATTTAAATTGGTATTGATGGTGGCAAAGTGCAAAGCTCCGCTGGCATCTAGTTGGCCATGCCCCGAATAATAAAGCAATATTTCATCATCCCTTGTAGCTTCCCGAAAAACCTCATTGATGCTCAGCATAACCTTATGATGAGGTAAATCAATTAACGGTAAAGGATCGGTAATGCGACCCAGCGGAGGATCAGTCAACACATCCTGAATCGCAATAACATCATTTCTTGAGGAGGGTAAGGGAGGCAATGCATCCTCTGTTTCAGGGAATTCTGTATTACCTATGAAGATTCCATATTTCTTTTCAGCCATTATTATCACCTACACCATTGAAGTAAACCCGATTCGATTATTTGCCGCTTGCCAGAGTTAATGCTATGTGGATTAAAGCAGAAGGTACGCCCATTACTGCTCTGCAGAGAAAGCCTTTCTACATTGATTTTGCTCACCAGCATCTTTAAACAGTTAATAAAGTTTTCTGTATCATGACAGCTTAGAGTTGAAAGAATGAGTTTTTTTAATGGCATTGAGACACCTCGAACACTGACACCTTTACTGTCGGTCAATTGATTAGGATTAATTGGACTGTCAAAAACTTGTTCTATATCTTCCGCTTTCTGTTGAGAAAATTGAAACAGTACTGAAGAATTGCCACCATGCTCTTCCGCTATCTGCATCCGATAGCAAATAGCATTTTCAGACGTTGCCTGTGTCTGACACTGAGTAGCCTCTAGATCAAGGTACATGGCAACCGCCCATGTATCCAAACGCTGGGCGCGTTCATAAAAGACCTGATTATGATGATGTTTCACCACAAAGCCATATTTCTGATACATTTTGATATGGTGTGGTGCGCATTCAATCCAAAGATATTGACGACGCATTTTTTTAGCAACAGAAATAGCATGATTGACCAGTAATCTGGAAACCCCCATCCCGCGATATTCAGGCGCCACCACTACACGGCTTAATTCACAGACATTGCGAGGCATGATCATTCCATCATCCTCCATCTCTTCATCGGGTACCTGGAAGTATTTAAATGCGTTCAATACAGGCAGTGCAGTCGGCATTCCTTTCATGACTGTTTTCCACCATTGCCGATCAACACTATCATTAGCAATCTCTCTAGACCACTCTTCATAATCATCAATGGAGTAACGCTGAGCAGACATGTTAAGCAACCCTCTGCCTGGAACAATTAACCTCATCGCTCCGACCACTCTGTCCTGATTAGCCTTATCCAATGCAAGAAAGTGTATTGAGGTAAGGTCATAAGCATCCATTTCTATTGAAGATTTTTCAACATACCCCAGTGCACCATATACTCGTCCACGCAATTCAAAACTTTGAAGCAAGTTTCTTTTATCTGAAACAGGTGCAATTTCTACCGAAAAGAGTTCGCCACCACTATGCTGAAACGAGTTATGGGGGGGCTTTTATACCAGAGACGACCTGTGATTGTTTTTAGTTGCTTGCGCAATTCATCTCGCGCTTTTTTCCCAGAAATCACATTGGCGTCTATGCCAGGCACATGGTCTGTTTTTGTTTGCGTTAGAGCAATCAGACCGCAGGCAGCGACATTATCCCTAACCAATTTGAATATCGTTTCTGCAGTTGCTGAAGGCTCTGGGTTGTGGGTATCAACTTCATAGGTGAGCAATTGATCAGAGATAACCACACAATTTGCCCCTCTTGCATCACACAATTGGTCTTTGACAACTTGCAACAACTCCTCACAGCTTGAGACAATGCGGAACACAAACTCCGCACTATCATCAACATAATCTATTTTTGCAGTTGCGGTCAGGTTGGCAAGGTCGTTTAAGGTCAGTTCGTCCTCAACAGCTTCCAGCACACAAATGATCAGCTCTATTTTCATATATCACCTACCCGCTATTCTTGATATTTGGTAAAGGCTAACGTTGATTTTATAGAACTTATTCTAGGAAAGATATGAAATATTCACACTTTCAGATAATTGAAGCCCTTCTAACGCCTGCTTCACCAGATAACATACAGTGGCGGCGCTTTTGCTTTTTTTGCAAAAGACGTGCAGCTTATGGCAGCCCGCGTGCAAGCTATTGTTAGCTGCTTTTTACCCCAACAAAAATTACAGAAGCGGGCACTTTTGTTTTTTTGTTTAAAGGTTCTAGCATTTTACTAAGTTTGAAACCGTTGTTCAAAAATAATGTTTCCCAAGTTTCTAGCGTTCTAAAATACCAGGGTGCGGGATCACTGAACTTATGATTAAACCCTACCCACGAACCTTCTCTCCACCCATCTTTATATTGCTCTCCACTTTCGGTTAAAGGATGAATTGTTTGAACAAGGAGAGAACCTCCTTCATTTAATAAGGATGGTGCTTGTTTGAATAGATGATTAACGGATTCATTTCCAAGCAAAGAGAAATTGCAGACAATGACATCAAATTTCTCCTCAATTACATCGCTCGACAGACCTTCATAAGTTATCGTTTTAAACTTTCCACCACCCTCTTTTTGAGCATACTCAATTAATTTAGGGACTGCATCAATACCTAATGCTTTTATTCCTACCTTGCTTAGTTCTCTGACTAACCAACCTTCACCACACCCAACATCAAGGACTGTTTTAGG
>CAZZIX010000110.1:0-8173 GCA_964654345.1 uncultured Methylomarinum sp. | reverse complement strand
TCAAAGAATAATTTTTCCTCTAAGGTTTTTCCTCGGCTAAATTGTCGATATTGCCATTGGTTATCAGCTATACAGTTAATGATTTTTAAATCTATTTTGGGTTCAATTTTAGAATTATATTCCACAATAAACTCATTTTTTTGCGGATTAGAAACGTGTAAAATGCCTTCTAATTGCTTTATTTTTCCAATAAAGTCAGTGGCTGGGCAAGGGTTCATTTGTATTGTTAGAAACTGAATAAAATTATCATTCTCGGTAGTATTCAGTTGTATGGAGTCCATAATGCCATTATCAAGCAGTAAAATATTCTGGCATAAACGACCGAGTTCATTAAGATCGTGAGAACTGATAACAAATGTTGTATCAGGGGAAAGTTCGGTAATAATTGATCGTATATTTCTAGTATTAACAGGATCTAATCCAGCCGTTGGCTCATCGAGTAATATGAGTTGTGGAGTGCCTATTAATGCTTGAGCAATCGAAACACGTTTTGCCATACCGTGGCTTAGAGCAACAGGTTTTTCATAAAATGAATCTTTTAGTGCTACATTATCTAAAACTCTTAATGCTTCATTGTTCGCTTCTTTGCGAGAAAAGCCCTGTAACCTTGCAAAAAACTCAAGCTGTTCACCAATGCTGAATGTGGGATCAAGTCTAGCATCCTGCGGTAATGCAGATATTTTTCCATTAATTTCGGAGCTGCCTGGTTTTTTGCCAAATAAGGTCACAATGCCAGAACTAGGGCGAAGAAAACCACAAAGAATATTCAATAAAGTAGATTTTCCAGCCCCATTAGGCCCGACTAAGCCTATGGGTTCACCAGCAATAATATCAAAACTGACATTGTTAAGTGCTGCTTTTCCAGAATAATAATGATCAATTAATTGGCATTTAACAATCGTATTATTCATAAACTTTGCCTCGACATAATCCAGTAACCAATGGTTAATAAAACGAAGGTTTGTAGTAAAGGTATATAGGCTAATTGCAAAGGTTGCCATAATGAAAGTTTAGCTAATTCAGAGATTTGATAACCAGGGATCAGAAATTTAAGATAAACTATTGAGGGTATATAAGAGGATAAGATAGCAATAATTCCAGCTAAAAAAACTAAGATCAAAACCGCCCATGTGGTCGATGTTCTGACGGACTTCACTGAGACAGATAATGCAGCCATCATAGCTGTAAACGGAAGCAGTACCAAAACCAAATTAACAGCAATCGTCATTGAGCTGTAAAATGCATCATAGAATAGAGTGCTATCCCTGTAGATTGCGAGTCCTACAGTGGTTAGAAGGGTGGTTAAAATTAAAAATATTTGAATAAGCATGGCACCAGCAAAGCGACCAAAAAACAGCCCATTTCTACTGATTCGTAAAGTTAAAAATCGTAAAGTTCCTCGTTCTCTATCAGAACTTGTTTGATCCGAGGTAATGATGATACATAACATGGGAAATAGGAATAAGGCAAAGCGCCAATAAACACCGAATTCTGGTATTTTCCAGTTCATTAATGAACCTAAACCAATAAACTCAAAAAAAATTCCACCACGGGAAGAGTTTTGTTTAAGAGCCAATAGATCAGAGGCAATTCGAATGGGATAGAACAAAATAAAACACCAGACTACAGAAAAAGTTATTAAATATAACAATCCTTTTCGTGTAGAAAATAATCTTTTTAGTTCAAATTGACAAATAAGCAGAAGCGAGTTGAATGGGTTTGGGGTCATGATTTCTCCTAAAAGAATTGTCTTATTATATTCCGCATCCGTGACCGCGTGAAGTATAATCATATGTAGAAATATATTCCAAACAAAAAATATGTATCAATTATTAAAATTATTTTATGATATTTGCCTATTAAAAAAAGGCCCTCAAGATATTCCTGCATCTAATGGGTTATTCCGTGTACTTTTAATTATTTCTATATTTGTTGATTTTTTAGTTTTAATTCTCAGTACGGATTTATTTAGTGCAATTTTACAAACACTTGTAGAAATTACTCTTACTCTTGGTTTAACCTGGGTTATTCTTTATACTGCAAAAAAGCAATTTCGTTTTCAACAGACGGTTTGTGCTTTTATGGCAACTGATATTTTAATAAGTTTGCTAGCTCTACCAGCAATTGCCATTTTGGTAAATGATGGGGCTGGCATTACATTTATTGTGATTATTTTACTTATGGTATGGCACTGGGTGGTAACTGGACATATTTTAACTCATGCCCTGGAGCAGCCTTTTAGTTTTGGCTTAGGTGTGGCTTTTTTGTATATTTTTATATCAATTCAGATAATGGGATTATTATTTCCTGAGATTATCTTGACAGAATAAGAGGGATAGATAGTATGAGTCTTTATAAACATATTTTATTTGCAACAGATTTTACTGAGCACAGCAATGAAGTAGCAGCTAAGGCAAAACAACTTGCAACAATTAATAATGCGGAATTAAGTATTGTACACATAGTTGATTATATTCCTATAACTGATGCTACTTATGGACCAATTATTCCATACAATGGTGACTTACTGGAACAATTGATGAGTTCAGCAAAAGAGCGGCTGGCTAAACTGGCTAATGATTTAGGCGTTGCGAAAGAGAATCAGTGGTTAGAAACAGGAAGTCCAAAATTAGAATTAGTCAGGATTGCCAAGGAAAATAAAGTGGATTTGATTGTCGTGGGTTCTCATGGACGACATGGTTTGGCTTTATTATTAGGATCAACAGCAAATGGTGTTTTACATCATGCAAAATGTGATGTTTTAGCGGTTCGTTTAAAGAATGATTGAATTGGTACTCGGTGGTGCGAGGTCTGGAAAGAGTCGCTATGCAGAGCAAGTTGCTATTGAATCTGGAATGCCTGTTATTTATATTGCAACAGCAGAAGCTGGGGATGCAGAAATGCAAGTAAGACTAGAAAAACATCGCCAAGATAGGCCGCAACATTGGCAAACGGTTGAAGAGCCAATAAAAATAGCCGATATTATTCAACAATACAGTTCATCAAATTCATGTTTATTAGTTGATTGTTTGACCTTATGGCTGACCAATATACTTTTTGATAAACAAGGTGCTGAACAGCAATCTTTATTTGAACAAGAATCTCAGGCCTTATTTAAAGCTTTGGATGTATTTTCTGGACAGCTTGTTATGGTGAGTAATGAAGTGGGTTTAGGTATTGTACCCATTGATAAAATAACACGCCGGTTTGTTGATGAAGTGGGTTTATTGCATCAAAAAATAGTGTCGTACAGTGATAAAGTTGTTCTTGTTACTGCCGGCCTGCCACAAATATTAAAATAAATAATGGATTGGTTAGTTAATAAAATTGAACAGCCTGATAATGCTTATTTAATAAAAGCACTGGATAAACAAAAACAATTAACCAAACCACCAGGTTCATTAGGCTTACTCGAAGAGATTGCAGTTCGTCTAGCTGCGATGCAAAAAACAGAGCACCCCTCTATCAATCAAGTATGGGTCTCTATATTTGCAGCAGACCATGGTATTGCTGAAGAGTCTGTTTCTGCTTTTCCACAAATAGTCACAACAGAAATGGTGAAGAACTTTGTTAATTCAGGTGCTGCAATTAATGTTTTATCTCGTTATATAAAAGCCGATTTTGAAGTGATAGATGTTGGATTAATTGCTGCTATTGATGAAGAGGGTGTTATTTCTGAACGGGCAGGGAACGGAACTGCAAATTTTGCAAAGCAGGCGGCAATGACCACGGGACAAATGCAATCTGCATTAGCAACAGGGAAGGCTGCGGTTGAAAGAGCAGTAAACTACCAAGCCCAATTATTTATTGGTGGCGAAATGGGTATAGCAAATACAACCAGTGCAAGTGCAATTGCCGTTGCATTGACGGGTATGACAGTAGAACAACTAACTGGTGCTGGTACAGGAATAGATGGTAAAGGCATTGAACATAAGGCAAATGTTATTAAACGTGCAATTTCATTGCACCAGAATTTTTTAATAAATCCGCTAAACGTATTACAATATTTAGGTGGTTTTGAAATAGCCGCCTTAGTAGGTGCTTATGTTTTTTCTGCACAACAAGGCTTGCCAATAGTAGTTGATGGATTTATTTCAACAACGGCTGCATTGTTAGCGGTTAAAATTAATCCTGAGATACAAAGCTGGCTCATTTATGCCCATTGTTCAGAAGAAAAAGGGCATAAATTTATTTTAGACTACTTAGATGTAAAGCCATTATTACATTTAAATATGCGATTGGGTGAAGGGAGTGGAGCGGTTACTGCCGTTCCATTATTACAAATGGCATGTAAATTACAGAGTGAAATGGCAACATTTCAACAGGCAAAAATTACAACAAAAAAAGAAAAAAGGTAATAAGCAATGATTGGTCGTATTGAAAGTTATGATAGTGAGCGTCAAATAGGCGAAATTAAATCCGAAGGTAAAAACTATGAATTCCATATTGATGAATGGAATCCAGAAAATAAACCTGAAATTGGAAAAAAGGTTGATTTTTTACCAGAAGAAGATGGAACCGCGACCAGTATAGATATTGCTTCTAGTCATATACATAATTTAAAGCCTGTTAAAAATCATTATATTGCTGGTATTTTAGGTATATTTTTTGGTTTTATCGGTTTGCATAGAATCTATTTGGGTTTTTATCCTATTGCTATTGCTCAAATATTTATTTCGTTTGTGCTTGGGTTTCAGTATGGCTTTATGTGGGGGATTATTGAAGGCGTGTTAATAATAAGTAAACTGATAAATAAAGATGTTAAGGGAAGGCCTTTAAAATAAATTATAGACTGAGGCAACTTGAAATAAAATGGGTGGGTTATTTATTTCCAGTTGCCTGAGTATATTATCTGTATATAGGTTTTTATTTATGTTATCAACTGATTCGGTTGGATATTATTGATCCCTCACTTCTTAATGAATTCATTTCTAATTGCGTTACAATTTTTAACCATCATTCCTGTAACGCATTCTTTTATTGCTAATGATAAACAATTAGGTAATTCCTCATTTTTTTATCCTGTTATCGGTTTGATAATAGGAAGTGTATTAGCTGTATCAACACTTTGTCTTTCAACACTATCACTACAAACTCAGGCAGTTATTATTTTAATGCTCTGGGTTATACTCACGGGTGGGTTGCATCTTGATGGTTTAGCCGATTGTGCAGATGCCTGGGTAGGTGGGTTAGGAAGTAAACAACGCAGTCTTGAAATTATGAAAGACCCTGCTGCAGGCCCGATAGCTGTGGTTGTTTTAGTTTTAGTTTTATTGTTAAAGTGGTCGATGATTAGTCAGCTAATAGAACAAAATTCTATTGAAGCTTTATTGTTAACGCCTGTTTTAGGCAGGGTTTCTATTTTAATTCTGATGTTAACAACTCACTATATAAGTCCTGATGGAATGGGTAAAAAAATAGTCGATAATTTACCTCATTCAGCACTAAAAGGGTTATCTCTGTTTTGTCTATTACTAGGAGTATATTATTTAAGTTTTTTAGCAATGAGCTTTATGCTGGTGATTATATCAATTATCATTTATCAATCAAAAAAAAGGCTAGGAGGTGTTACGGGTGATGTTTATGGGGCTAGTGTAGAGTTAGTTGAAACTGGAATCTTATTTGGCTATATTCTATGAATAAACATCGGTTTAATGAGAGTGAGAGAAACGCTGTTTATAAAGCTATTGCAGAGCGCCGCGATATGCGTCATTTTTTAACTGATCCAATTGAGCCTAAAGTGTTACAAAATTTATTACAAGCAGCGCACCAAGCTGGAAGTGTTGGATTGATGCAACCTTGGCGTTTTATCAGAATTACTCATAAAAAACTTAGAACAAAAATTTTTCAGCTAGTGGAGCAAGAAAGAAAAGAGACGGCTAAAGCTTTAGCAGAACGTGAAGACGAGTTTATGAAGCTTAAAGTAGAAGGCATCATGAATTGTGCAGAATTGTTGGTCGTTGCCTTAGCCGATAAACGTGGAGAACATATTTTTGGCAGAAGAACCTTGCCGGAAATGGATTTGGCATCCGCTTCATGTGCAATACAAAATATGTGGTTAGCAGCCAGAGCAGAAGGCTTGGGAATGGGTTGGGTATCCTTGTTTGAACCACAAGCACTGTCTGAATTATTAAATATGCCAGTGGGTAGTAAACCCATTGCAATTTTATGTCTAGGTCATGTTGATGAATTTTACCCAAAACCAATGCTTGAATTAGAAAGTTGGGCTAAAGCCAAGCCCTTAGATGAATTTGTTTCAGAAAATAGCTGGTAAAGGAATAGGATAAAAACAAAATGAGTTGGTTAGGAAAAGTAGTTGGAGGTGCATTTGGATTTATGATGGGAGGGCCATTAGGTGCAATTCTAGGTGCTTCTTTTGGACACCAATTTGACGAAGGTCTACAAGGCTTAGAGTCTGAAGAGCAACTAAACCCCGGAGATCAGCACCGGGTGCAAATGGCATTTTTTACGGCAACATTTTCAGTCATGGGCCATATTGCAAAAGCAGATGGTAAAGTCACTAAGGCTGAAATTAATCTGGCTAAAAAAATCATGGATGAGCTGGTTTTAACTGAAGAGATGCGAAAAACAGCGATTAACTTGTTTCAACAAGGTAAAGCGAGTGATTTTCCAATTGCTGAGGTTTTAGATCAATTCCGTAGAGAATGTCATCGCCGAACACATTTAATTAGGATGTTTCTAGAAATTCAAATACAAGCGGCATATGCTGATGGCATCTTAGATAAAGTAGAAGAAGATGTATTACTTAATATTTGTGCGCATTTAGGTATTTCCAGATTTGATTATGAAAGAATAAAGCTACAATTCCAGGCGCAACAACGTTTTTATCAACACAGTCAGGAAAGATCAACAGAAAGCAAATTAGATGATGCTTACGCAGTGCTTGGTATTTCAGCCGCTGCAACAGATGCGGAAGTAAAAAAAGCCTATCGAACACTAATTAGTCAACACCACCCAGACAAATTGGTTGCAAAGGGGTTGCCTGAGGAAATGATGATCATAGCAAAAGAAAAAACTCAAAAAATTAGTAAAGCTTATGAAGAGATAAGGACTTCCAGAAAATAATATGACAAATACCGATAAGCAAAAAATTGTTTTAGCCAGTGGGAACCCTGGAAAAATTAAAGAGATTCAGGCAATACTTAAAGACCTGACAGTTCTTCCACAATCTCAATTTAATGTTGAAGAAGCAGAAGAAACAGGGTCTACTTTTATTGAAAATGCCATAATAAAAGCTAGAAATGCAGCATCACATTGTGGTCTACCCGCCATTGCGGATGATTCTGGTTTGGTGATTGATGCTTTACAAGGGGCACCTGGCGTTATATCTGCGCGGTATGCAGGAATTAATGTTTCTGACCAAGATAATTTATTAAAAGTATTAAAGAACCTTGAGAAAACACCCACAGAACAAAGAACGGCTCGATTTGTTTGTGTGCTTGTTTTTATGAGACATGCGTACGATCCGCTACCCATTATTGCCCAAGGAATATGGGAAGGTCTGATAATGACTGAATCAATAGGTGATAATGGATTTGGTTATGATCCAATTTTTTGGGTGCCTACACACAAAAAATCTTCAGCACAACTATCGCCAGAAACTAAAAACACTATTAGCCATAGAGGGCAAGCCCTTAAAATACTGGCTGATTCTATTATTTTAAACAAATAAGGAGCGCAAGGAATAACTAAAACAACTGGCGCAGGTTTTTTGTTCGTATACAACTAACGCATGGATCTATGTAGATAGAGTAATGCAGGAGCAATTATCGGACAATAAAGGTAGACGTTTCATTCTAAAAGTAATGATTATGAAATTGATTAGAAATGAATAATATATTTGATAATATTCCAGAACGTCTTGATTTAGAGCTTTTTGAAGAGCTTATTCAAAATGATAAGCTAAAAATTGAACGTATTATATCTAGAGGGCATAATTCTCTAAAATCTAACTGGTATGATCAAGATCAAAATGAGTGGGTTATGTTATTAAAAGGTGAAGCAGTCTTATTGTTTGAGGATCAATCTTCTATTAAACTGAAAAAAGGAGATTTTATCAATATTCCCGGACATAAAAAGCACAAAGTAAAATGGACAGCACCTAATATTGAGACGATATGGTTAGCAGTTCATTATTAAACTCAATACTATA
>CAZZIX010000109.1:0-8186 GCA_964654345.1 uncultured Methylomarinum sp. | reverse complement strand
CTCTGCAAAATGTCGGGTTACGTTATCGCGCTTCGCTTGATAAGCTTACCCAACCTACATTATCCTTGTAACAAACTCATTACGTTTTGGCTTGAAGCATTAGCCTGAGCCAGCATTGCAGTTCCTGCTTGCTGTAAAATTTGACCTTTTGCTAAATTTGCTGATTCTTTTGCAAAATCTGCATCTTGAATTCTAGATCGTGCGGCGGATACATTCTGAGAAACATTTTCCAGGTTTGCAATAGTTGAGCTAAAACGGTTTTGAACAGCGCCTAAAGAAGCTCGACTATCAGATACCTTAGCCAAAGCACCATCAATAATACTTAGTGCTTTATTAGATCCTGCTTGAGAACCAATATCAATATCTGCGACCTTTTGAAGTGAAGACCCTTTTGCTGAAACATTATCTACAGTAATTTGTTCATTTACATCCGACTTAACCGTAAAACCCACATTAGAATCAAATTCTAAGCGTCCACCCACAGTTACTTCATTACCAGGAGAAGCTGCACCCCCAGTCATTGAAACCGCCACTCCTGCAACTGATCCAGCTTCATCTAAACCAGAAAAATTTACGGTCTTGATTCCTCCATCATGTTGAAAGTTACCAATGGTAATATCAAAGCCTTCTGTATTTTTTAACACTACACCATTTTTAGAATCATTTATCGTCGCTGTAATCCCGGTTTTGCCAGATTGCGAATTAATCGCTGCAACCAATACTGTCACATCAGCAGGATTAGCTATATTAGCTGTAACCGTTGCTCCTTCTGTTTCATTTTGTCCATATAAATCAAAACTGATTGCTCCTGCTGCGGCAAAGCCTGATAACTCTGCTGTCGAAATTGCATTTGCAGTAACGCCTGTATCTTCTGATTTATCATTTACTCGATCAGCTATGGATTTAGCACTCTGTCCAGTTGTAACCGGAACCGGCTCACTTCCCAATGTACCTGCTATGATTAATTCTTGAGGCCCTGTGGCATTATTAACTGTCCCTGCTTTGGCTCCATTAAGTGCAGCAGCACCTGTCGGGTTACTTACAAAACGTTCATTACCTATAGTTTCTGTAGTGACTCCTGTTATATTGACAGAGATAGTTTCATTCGCCTGAGACCCTATATGAAATTGTTGCCCAGAAAAACTGCCATCCAATAATTTTTTACTATTAAATGTCGTTGTATTAGCAATACGATTTAATTCACTTTGTAGTTGAACCACTTCTTTTTGAAGATTGTCACGATCCGCTGCACTGTTGGTATCATTCGCCGATTGAACGGCTAACACTCTCATTCGTTGTAGAATATTAGTGGTTTCCTGTAATGCGCCTTCTGCCGTTTGTGATAAAGAAATACCATCATTGGCATTTCTTACCGCTTGATCCAACCCTCTTACTTGAGAGGTCATCCGGTCTGCAATTGCCAAACCCGCCGCATCATCTTTGGCACTATTAATTCTTAGCCCTGATGACAAGCGATCCATTGCGGTACTTTGAATACCCTGTGTACGGTTTAATTGACGCTGAGCATTCAACGAAATTACATTTGTATTAATTACCTGTGGCATGAGATTCCTCTTGCATTATTTGCGATAAATTTAAAACTATTACATTTCCCTAAGCTTATTTCATGCCAAGACCGGTTTGTTTAATTTGAATTCAATAAGTTATGTCTTAGCTTACTTTCTAAAATTATCACTAACTGGCAATTTTTATCCCTTACATTGCCACCCCGCCAAATTTTTGCCTACTTTATTTTATCTTGATCTAAACTATTGTTGTAGGTTGGGCTGCCGTCTCTTTGGCAACCCAACATAACGTATGCTATAAATGTTAGGTTAACGATAGAGCCGTTAGCCTAACCTACAATAATATTCTCTTAACTTATAGAAACGAGAAACTGTTTTTTCCAGGTTTAATCAAATTAAAGTTATTTTGTGAATTGCCGCTAACTACTGATAATTACAACAGACAAAAATTTAAAATTATGAATGCTCAACCAATTTCATCATCATTCTCTTCAGCTCTAAGCTTTAATAAAAGTTTTGGCTCTGTCAATCAGCCTGGCAACAATGAAGTTAAAGCTAGTAATCAAGCTAAAAGCCCAATTGAAAATTCAGTTAAACCCAGTCAATCCACTACGTTTAATAAAACAAAAGAGACGGGTTCGGCCATGTCAACACCCAGTTTTTCTTTTAGCAGAACGGAATCGCTTAACCTGCAAATAAAAACTAAAGAAGGTGATTTGGTGACTATTCGGTTTAATCGAATGGAGTCTAGTCATTCTGGCGTTTTAAAAATGGATCAAAAACATGGAGCTATAGATGGCGGGGATCAACCTAAAGCCATTAAACCAGAGACTAACCTTAATAAAGGTGAATTGAAACCCTCTTCACCCTTATCTAAACAAAAAGACGTTTTATATGAAGCAACAGATCTTAAGCCTGCAAAAACTAATGATAATGTTTCACCTAAAACAATAGAAGCAAAAAAGCTAGAGCCTGGAACAAATAAAAAACCTGCTGATTTGGCTAGTATTAGTCATTTGGTTCCTACTGAGACAAAAACTAAAGAGGAAAACAATAACCTTAAGCTAGTTAAAGATGCATCAGCTAATCCACCCAAGACAACTGGAGACGCATCTAAAAATAAAGTTGCAGTTCCACAAGAAGCAGTTAAAACCGACCATTCAACTAGTCCTAACAAGATGACTGCTAGTTCTCGCAGTGAACTACAAATGGAGCACAACGGTAATAAATTAGTAATGACTAGTGAGCAAACTTATTCTTTTGAGACTGCTAAACACTATAAGCCGAGTGGAAATTCTAATAATACACAAAATATTGATTCACAACGTATGGTTAATCCTTCACCAAAACCAGAGCCGAGTATGGTGACTGATAGAATGGTAGAGACTGTTAACCCCAAAGAGTCGGATAGCACCACCATGAAAATTCCAACTAATTTATTGCCAGTAGATCATTATTCAATGGTTCAAGATCCTGCAGGTGATGTTTCTAAAGGTTCTTTTCAAGATAAACAATCCATTATCAAAGAAGATAGCAATGGTGGAAATTATTCATTTAATTCTGATTTCAACCTTAGTATTGAGGGCGATTTAAATGCAGAAGAACAGCAATCAATTTCTGAGTTACTAAAAGCTATGAGCCAGGTTAGCCAAGATTTTTTTCAAGGTAATGTTAATACTGCATTTTCACAGGCTCAAAACTTAGGCTTGGAAACAGAACAAATTGCTAGCTTTTCAATGGATATGAATAGTCAAAAATCTGTTCAAGCTATGGCTGCCTATCAACAAACAAAAATGCCAGAGCAGAATGTTGATACTAACCTACTAAGCCAAGCCAGTGACTTTTTAGCTCAGGCAAAAAAATCAATGGCTGAAACCAAGGCCGCAGTAGATTCTTTTGCAGCGCCTGAAAAATCTTTTACTGATATGTTTGCTGGTGTAGGTCAAATGTTTTCTAATGACCAAGATAATAGTCCACAAAATAACAGTGGCGATATGTTTTTAAAAATAGTTGAAAATATCAGTAGTGATCTATTTAGCCCAAATAAAATGAGCTAGGATTAACATTGGTAATGCACATACAAAAATACCGTAGGTTGGGCTGCCGTCTCTTTGGCAACCCAACAAAAGCGACCAAATACAAGGTAAACAATGGGTAGGTTGACCCAACATCTTTAAGCAAAAGCAGTGTTGGGTTGCCAAAGACACCGCATCAATCTACGTTTTTTCACTTTTAATCATACCAAATAAAACCATTAGTCCCGTTTTATTTAGGCTTATCCTTATATGGCATATTAGTTGCTTTCACTATATCTAATCGTAAACCCAATATAATCAATAGACTCATCAGGTAAATTATCATGAGAATATCTACTTCGTGGACTCAACAGTTAGGCGTTAATTCGATGTTAGATCAGCAAGCTAAGCTATCTAAAACTCAAATGCAATTGTCTTCTGGGTTAAAACATTTGAAGCCTTCTGATGATCCTATTGCCGCAGCAAAAATATTAGGATTTAAAAATGAAATTGAGCAAACTAATCAATATCAACGAAATATTGCTACCGCTAGAGAAAGAAACAATCTTGAAGAGTCTGCTCTAAGTAGTGCAGAAAATATAATTTTTCGTGTCAAAGAATTGACAATTCAAGCGTCTAATGCCACGTTAACACAAAATGACAGGCTTTCTATTAAGTCTGAAGTTGACGAGTTATTGGGTGAGATGGTGGGTGTTGCTAATTCTAAAAATGCTAATGGTGAATATGTATTTTCTGGCTATTTATCAAAAACCAAACCTTTTGAGTTTGATGAAAATCTAAATGCTTATGATTATTTAGGCACTAATGACCAACGCTCAATACAAATAGGAGATAACCGACGTATTGCTGATGGGGATTCCGGTTTTGATGTCTTTCAAAATATAGACTCAGTTAGTCAAGAAGCGACTCTTTCCGGAGGTAAACGCAGTATTTTTAACACATTAAAGTCTTTATCTTCTGCTTTATCAAGCAACCAGCCAAACCCTAATGCCATTATCAAAGGAACTAAGGCTGCTACAGAACTTACGTTTACAGCAGGCTCTTCCGTTACTTTAGATAGTGATAATGCTACCCCTCCAGTGACTATTAACCTGGCTGGAAGCTATGATTCTATTGATGATTTAGTTGATGTGTTTAATTCTGACCCTGCACTTTCAGGTACGGGTATTAAAGCTCAAAGTAATGGACGCGCCTTAGAATTTATCTCTACCACTGAAGGAGCAAGCTCCACTATTTCAATCACTGCGACTAGTGGTAATTTTGATACGGCTACTGGGTTTAGTGCTGGTGATTCAGGCACTGGTTTTGATCTAACACCTATCGATCCAGACCCTCTTTATTATGCAACAACTAATGAGGTTTTGACTGATCTGGATAGTGCTTTGGAATCATTTCTTCAAGCAAGAACATCTGTTGGCTCAAGGCTCAATGCATTAGATAATCAGGAAGAACAGCATGAAAAATTCATTTTAGATTTTAAAACCACGTTGTCAGAAATTGAAGATATTGATTATGCTGAAGCGATCAGCCGATTTAATCAACAAAATACTGCACTCCAAGCGGCTCAACAATCTTTTGCTAAAGTTCAAAATCTATCACTTTTTAATTACCTATAGACTAAATTTTAACCATATTGGGCTACTAACCCTTGGGCATCATTGAGTGCTTGCTGAACCATCTCATCAGGAACATCAATATTTTGACTTAGCGAAATCACCCTAACGATTGAGGCTATTTGTTCAGCGGTCATCCGTTGTTTTGGCAATACATCACTATATAACCAGACTGTGGCCTTTTCTAATGTTGGTACTTGATTTTGATCACTTGCTACCGTAGCAATCGTTAACATAGTTGCCGCTAATATTTCCATCACCCCTGCATAAGATTGCTGATTAACCAAAACTTCTGCTGATCGCAACTTTTGTTGTGCCAATTTAATCAGTGGATTAATTATTTCTTTTTCTTCACTAATAACTTTTGCATTTGCTACGGGGGATGCAGCTCCCAAGCGTTGTAAACTAACAAGTGTAGTATTTGCTATTACCACTACGGGCAACTCCTCTTCTGATAATTGTTGCGCCAAATCATCATCGCCCTGCTCTAGCTGTTTTACAATCACTAATAAGCCACCACCTGATGCTAATATTCGTTCTAGGCGATTGCTAAACGTTGATTGTATTTTACTGATTAATGCACTGGTTAAAGTGTTATCTTCTTCTGCTTCAATTGGAATTGTTGTTTTATCAACGACTTGGTTTTGCTCGATTGCGACAGTTTCTTCGTCTAATTTAAGCTCTGGTTTTTCCTGTTCTGTTCCAGTTAAATCATCAACAATACTTTGCAACATTTTTTTCGAAACACCGACAACATCTTCTGTAGCATCTGGACTAATCACGTTATCAAATAAATCACGCTTACCTTTGACCAGACTGGCAACCTGCTGCTCATAAGAATATTCTGCCAATAACAAGAATATCTGTACTTTTTGCTTTTGTCCCAGACGATGAATTCGGGCAATACGCTGATCTAATACAGCTGGATTCCAAGGCATATCCAGATTAATCAAAGCAGAACCCGCTTGTAAATTTAAACCCACACCGCCCGCATCAGTTGATATAAACACTTGGACTGAATCATCATTCTGAAATTTATCCATCAAATCGCTGCGCTTATGAGTCGGCACTCCACCAAAAAGCCTTACACAACCTAACCCTAATGAGCGCACTAATGATTCAACCATTTCAGTCATCATCGCCCATTGGGAAAACACCACAACTTTACGATTGCTTTGTAGGCATAATTCCTCTAACAGGCGAGATAATTCATCAAGCTTAGGTGAGCCTTCTGTCACTTTATCAACTAATCCAGCCGCATTACAGGCCATGCGAGCTTGTTGTAATGCAGCCATCATCATGTTTGATTCGCTAGGGGTTAACGGTCTGCGTTTTGCAATTTGTGCTAATTTACCTGCATTTGCCATCGCTGCATCATGTAATTCTTGCTGTTTCTTTGTCATTGATATATCTAGCCGAACTTCCGTTCTTTCTGGCAATTGGTCACTGACTAAACTACGATTACGCCTTAACATAACAGGGGCAATACGTTGCCGCAATTCTGACAAATTACGATAACCGACCACTTTACCGTTTTCATCAGTCACATGAAAATCAAGTAGACAACGCCATAATGGGCCTAACACTCTGGCATCTACAACTTGTAGCAAACTGTATAAATCTTCAATCCTATTTTCCAGCGGCGTACCGGTTAAAACAAAAACATAACGTGAAGAAATTAATTTAACTGTAGAGGCAATTTTTGTCCGCCAATTTTTTATACGTTGCGCTTCATCCAGAATCAGCAAATCTGGTTTTAGTGTTTCACTAATCACCGTTAAATCACGCAATACCAATTCGTAATTAACAATGATAAACAAAACATCGGCCCGATATTGCACTTGCCTGTTTTCTACTGCTCCTTGAATGACTTGGACTTGTTGCGAAGTGAATTTTTCTATCTCCCTTGCCCACTGGTGCTTTAAAGAAGCAGGACAAACCACCAAAACTTTTTTGATACTGGCATTATCAGCCAACCATGTAGCCGCTGTTATGGCTTGAATGGTTTTCCCCAGTCCCATATCATCTGCCAATAAAGCTCTACCGCGTGAGGCCAAAAATGCCACACCTTCTGTTTGATAGGGAAATAATCGAGCTTTTATGCCAGGTAACATGCCATTGGCTTGCAAAATTTGTCTGGATATTTCCTGCGCTCTTAATTGGTGTGCCGCATCTTCTGCAATTTGTCTAACAAAAAGCAAGGCATCATCGCCAATAAACAGATCTTCTCTCGCATTAAATTTTTCGGCAAAATAATTAAAATCATCGGGTAGTCGCCCTTTAAATTTATTTTCCGCATCAAAATACTCAGCTAACTCATCAGTTAGCCCTTCTTCAATCTGAGCTGATTTATGCAGTCGAATAACCGGATCAGTTGCAGAGTCCCACTCTAAATAAACGAATGAAACCGGTGTTCCCTGTTGCAATAACCGGTCATATTCCGGCTGTTTTTTCGCATAATGCAAAACGGCTTCTATATGCTTACACGTCCCTAAATGATTAGTGGCTAAATCAGGGCAAGTACAATAATTTTTCCGTTGATCTAATGATCGAATATAAACGTGGTAGGAGGTTTTTCGGTAGGTCGCAGAAATAATGGACTTAGCTTGCCAAACACCAAAAGCTAAATTACCACTGATTAATTTAACGCTGACCTCATTGCGCCCTTTTTTTACCCGTTCTTTAATCGCTTCATCAACAGCCCCACCAAAACTATCCTCTTCCTGATTGGCACTCAGTTCTGCATAGCTATATAACGTAGCTATTGCATGTTTACAAAAATTTTCTTCTGATGAACAATCACATTGGCTATGCAACTTATTCTCATTATCTATAGATAGTTCCAACCAATAAGATTGGTCTCTAATTGAGCCTTCTATCTGTGCAGTTAATTGCTGCTCTTGAACATCCAAAGCAAAAACGCGGTTTTCAGTAAAATAGGCTAAACCTTTTTTTACTGTTTCAGCCGATGCCAATGTGTTTAGCTGTTCAATATCGTAGAGGAAAGAATC
>CAZZIX010000108.1:0-8220 GCA_964654345.1 uncultured Methylomarinum sp. | reverse complement strand
ACGGACAAAAACAGGAGTTTCTTTTCCTGTTACTTGAAAAGGTGCTGCCCGTGTCATATCAGTCAGGTCGGCGGTTGATTTGAACACACCATAGGCACCAGCTCCACGTGCATGAACAACACGTTCAGGAATTCTTTCACGATCAAAATGAGCCAGTTTCTCTAATAAGTGATGATCTTGCAGTAATACGGAACCCATCGCCCCTGCGGTAATAGAATCCTGATTATTTCCAACGGGTGCGCCACTAGAACGAGTCAAAGTTGATTTTTCTGCCAATACCGAACCAGATGTTACCAAACTAATACTGAACGCTATTGTACTAATAATGATTTTACTTTTAATTTTCATTACAATCTCCTAAGGGACATGTTTTTTTCAATTTCAAAAAGATATAAGTGATAGAAATAAAAGCAGATTATTTATTTGCTAATTTCTATGGTTTGTAGAATATCGATATACTGTATCAATGTATAATTGATAGTTTTTATGCTATCAATAGATAAAACCTATCAATAGAGTTGTTATGAATCTGAGAGATTTAAATTATCTGGTTACCGTAGCTGACTTGTTAAGCTTTGGTAAAGCTGCTGAACAATGCTGTATCAGCCAACCCACACTGAGCACACAAATAAAAAAAATGGAAGAATCATTGGCTGTGAAAATTTTTGAACGCAGTAATAAAAAGGTACTTCCTACAGAACTAGGAGCGCATATTATTGCCTCTGCCCGTCGAATATTAATGGAAACAGATTATATAAAAGAGCTTGCAGAAAATGCTCAAGATCCATTAGCCGGTAATTTTAGACTAGGTGCATTTCCCACTCTTTCTACCTATATTTTTCCAGGATTAGTTCCCGTCATTAAGCAAAAACTCCCTAATATTAGGTTGATTTTGATTGAAGAAAAAACAGAACAACTTATTCTTCAGCTTAAACAAGGTCAACTTGATGCCGCTTTGTTAGCATTACCCATCAATGAAGAATCACTGCAAATTAGAGAATTAGTTGATGATGAATTCTTTCTGGCTGTTTCAAGTGATAACCCGTTAGCGAAGAAGAAGGACATTAGCCAGTTTGATTTACATCACCACCAATTATTACTACTAGAAGAAGGTCATTGTTTACGAGGACAAGCTTTGCAAATTTGCCAGTTAAATGGTGTAGAAGAACAGTATGATGTAAGAGCAACGGGGCTTGAAACATTGAGACAAATGGTCATTGCAGGAACAGGGATCACTTTCATGCCTAAAATTGCTATTCATGATCCCGAAGAAGGTATTTGCTATATTCCTTTTGCAAAACCTGCACCAAAACGGTCGATAGGGATGGTTTGGAGAAAAACCAGTGTTCGTCGTGTGCTAATGGAAAAACTCACTAAACTTATAGCCATTACCGTCCACCCATAAAAATTATCAACTTTCTTCTGTTATTTTAAATTGCAAATCAATGCGAGTGCCACCATTCTTAGAATTTAAAAGTAGCAGCTTAGCCTGGTGTAAATCAGCAATTTCTTTAACGATGGCTAACCCTAAACCACAGCCATCACCTGCGCTACCAGGAATGCGATAAAAACGTTCAAATATTTTGTCGCGTTCAAGCTCTTGAATGCCAGGGCCATCATCTTCTATGCTTAAGCAAAGAGTCGGTTGATTAGTCAATCTGACTATTATGTTCCCCTGTTTATGGCCATAAACAATGGCATTGTCCAGCAAATTCGCGAGCAATTCGGTCAGTAAAATGCTATCACCATAAATAATATATGATTGCTCGGTAGCATCAAAACATATCTCTATGTCTTTTTCTAACGCTTTGGGTATCCATTCAATACATACCATCTTGACTAAATCATACAAATCAATTTTCTTCAACTGATGAGAGCCATCAATTGGGCCAGAGCGAGCCAAAGCCAATAACTGGGTAATCATATGCGAAACTCTATCTGCACTATTCTGGATTTGTGACAAAGCGGGTCGCATAGTGATTACAGTTTTTTCACGTTGTGCTCGCTCCGCCTGTAACTTCAGACCAGCCAAGGGTGTACGTAACTGATGAGCCGCATTAGCAATAAATCGTTGCTGAGAAGTAATCGCCTCGGACAACTTACCTAATAAAATATTAATAGTGTCTGTTAGCGCTCTTACCTCAGCAAAAACATGTGACTCAGGAATTGGGCTTAAATCACTGGGTGAGCGTTGTGAAATCTCATCTGCCAATTTACGCAAGGGAGCTAAACCATGGTTAACGCCTTCAACCAGAAGCAAACAGATAAACAAGGTTAAAAATAATTGCGGAATCAAATCAGCTAGCAATATATCCGTCATCATTTCCTGGCGTTTATTTAAAGTTTCGGCAACATGAATATAAACTTTTTCTGGCAGAGTACCCGGTACCTGCAAAGAAACCATGCGAATGGGTTTATCATCAAAGCTTATATTTGAATAGACAGGCTGATCTACATTAGTTGGTACTACAGGGATAGGCAGTATTGAATCTCCGACTAACATTCCCTTTGTTTCAGCCATAATTTTAAAAAAAGTCGTATCAATATCATCCCATTTAAAAATTTCCAGTGCAGTGGCAGAGAGTTTGACAGAGACCTTATTATCAACCACTTTAACCTCTTGTACTAATGAGCGCGCGGAATCAAGTAACCAGCGGTCATAAGTTTTTTCTACATAATGTAAGGTGACAAAATAGGATAAAGCTGTTTCTAAAATAATAAAAATAATAACGGGAATGATCAGCCGATTGGCTATTGCCGCTTTTAGACTAGTCACTTTATTCATCGGCTTTATTTTCCAATAGATAACCTAAACCACGAAAAGTTCTGATACCGACATGACAGGGCTTAATACATTTTCTAATGCGATGAATATAAACTTCAATGGCATTGTCACCCAGCACATCACCATGTAAAGATAAATGTTGAGCAATTTTGTCTTTACTGATGACTTTACCTTTCTGTAGCATCAACACCTCCAATATTGCCGATTCTCGTGCCGATAATGTGAGGGGTTCGCCCATCGCCATAATTTGATGATTACGTGTATCTAATTGCAGCCCTCCCATTTCAATATATTTATTAAACCCTCCATAACAACGTCTTATCAGTGCATGCAAACGTGCTTCTAATTCTCTTAGCTCAAAGGGTTTAGTCATGTAATCATCGGCACCTTGGCTTATACCTTCGATACGATTGTTCATATCATCTCGGGCAGTCAAGATCATAATGGGAAGCGAATGTTTTTGAGTGCGTAGTTTACGTAATAATTGTAAGCCATCCATATCAGGCAGCCCCAAATCCAGTATGATTAAATCAAAAGCCAGAGTATTCAATAAATGTTCGGCATACGCTCCTGTTGTGGCACCCGTTACAGAGTAACCATTATTTGAAAGGGTATGGGTAAGTCCATCAACCAGAACTTCATCATCTTCTATTAATAAAATTTTCATTGGTTTGTAAGGTTATTGAAAGTTTCAACTCATATAATAACAAATCTAAGATAAGCTCCGACAACAAGGATGATTGTTAATACTGATAGCCAAGGATTGGCTCTTTTTAATTTTAAGTGAGGGTTTTAAGTGAGGGTCTTAAGTAAGAGTTAAACGCACGGCTTTTTCATGAAAACTTGGCATGATATTTGTTATATAATGAAAATCAATAACTATGCCATGTTTTATGAGAAAGCCGTGGGATTATAAGCACCCAAGAGTAAATAATTATTCTTGGGTGCTTATATTTACATTCGAGCCGCGGGCAGATGTGTGCGGACGGAGCGCAGAAACCAGAGTTTAGTTTACCTGGACGAGCATCGCCCAAGTTCAAATGGCTGCTGTAGCACAATAAATCTTGAACAAGTTATAAGGCACACGCAATCCTGAAATTAGATTAAAGAGTTTGTTGTTGTGAGCCTTAATCATTGCTAATAAAATTTCAAGTGATGTCATATGCTGTAACAGGGCAATCGGGTTTAAATTAGTTTGACTTTTTGAATGCTAGAGCAATCAATAGGTTGATAAAAATGAATTTTCAAGTTCAAGAAAAAACAGTGTTTTTCCTAAATCGCTTATTTTATAACCCGTTGATTTTGTTGTCTATAAATTTAAGCCCGATTGCCCTGTATGCTGTAAGGACTTTGCACCAAAAGAGATAACATGAATATTTTTTCGCGCTTTATTATCGTCATTACTGCCTTATTATTCTCACCTTTATCATTTGTTTCCACATCCAATGCCGAATATATTGATCTAACACAGCATACAGTGGGCTACATTACACAAGTGCCACATCCTCTAATTCAATCTCTTATGATGTGGTAATCATTCACTAGTAAACCTTTCTAACAGGTAATCAAAACTAAGGTTATTAATAACCTTAGTTAAAGGTTGTAACACTTACTGGTAGCCGTGAAGCTGGCGTTAGCAATAATACAAGGACATAAATGAAGTATCGTGCCGAAATTGATGGCCTAAGATCAATAGCTGTAATCCCTGTAATTTTATTCCATGCAGGCTTTGAACAGTTCAGTGGCGGGTTTGTTGGTGTTGATGTTTTTTTTGTGATTAGTGGCTATCTAATCACAACTATAATTCTTTCAGAGATGGAAAAGGGTACTTTTTCACTAATCAATTTTTATGATCGTAGAGCTAGACGCATTCTTCCCGCCCTATTTCTTGTGATGTTTTTTTCTTTACCATTTGCTTGGTTTTGGTTGCTACCTTCTGACATGAAGGATTTTTCTCAAAGCCTGGTTGCTGTTTCTACGTTTTCTTCAAATATTCTTTTTTGGCAAGAAACTGGGTACTGGGGTGTAGATAATGAATTAAAACCCTTATTACATACGTGGAGCTTGGCTGTCGAAGAGCAATATTATATAATATTTCCGCTATTTTTGATGATGATGTGGAAATTTCAAGAACGCTGGATACTCGGCTCATTTATGCTTCTTGCAATAATTAGTCTCATGACTTCGCAGTATGGAGCATATTATACACCAACAGCTAATTTCTTTTTACTTCCGACTAGAGCATGGGAACTTGCCATTGGGGCAAGTATTGCTTTTTATTTTCTATATAAAAAACAGACAATTCGTACTCTCTTATCCCATAAGATTATTGATGAAACACTGGGTGTTATTGGCCTAATCCTGATTGGATATTCAGTTTTTTCATTTAATGAGACTGTACCTTTTCCAAGCTTCTTTGCATTAATACCAACCGTTGGAACAGGTTTGATTATTCTTTTTTCATCCAAAAATACTTTAGTTGGTCAATTGCTTGGAGCAAGAATACTAGTTGGAATAGGACTAATTAGCTATAGCGCTTACCTCTGGCATCAACCTCTCTTTGCTTTTGCTCGACACAGAAGCCTAACGGAACCCAGTGAGCTACTTTTTTCAGTGTTAGCCTTGCTTTCATTTACTCTTGCCTATCTAAGCTGGAGATATGTAGAGAAACCTTTTAGAAAAAAAGGACTATTGAGCAGGAAAGTTGTTTTTATATTTTGGATATCTGGCTCGGCAGTGTTTATTGCAATTGGGGTGACTGGGCATCTTACAAAGGGCTTTAATGGTTTGTCATTTAAGAATAAATTAACGCAGGATATTATAGAAGAAAAATGGGAAGTTAATTATGGATTAAGTGAAACATGTGATGGATCATTTACGCTGTCATCTGAGTGTAGAACAAGTGATGAACCAGAAATACTCATTTGGGGTGATTCATATGCAATTCATTTAGTACAGGGATTTGTTGCATCAGCTCCTCCTGACCCAAAGATTATTCAGATGACAAAAAGTGTTTGCGGTCCATTTTTTGATATTGCCCCTGTTACTTCGAAGTATCCAGTTAGTTGGGCTAAGGGCTGCTTAGAATTCACAGATGAAGTACGTAAATGGATTAAGGCTAATAAAACGGTCAAATATGTTGTTGTCTCATCGCTTTTTGGGCAATATATATCTAAAGATAACAAACTGCTTTCCAGAAATGGTAATCTTGAAGACGCAAATTTCAATGCCGCTATTAGGGAGTTTAACAATACTCTGAAAGAGTTAAAATCTATGGGGGTTATCCCTCTTGTTTTTTCTCCACCTCCAGCAAATGGAATTGATTTAGGGAGGTGTTTAGCAAAGGCAGAATGGATGGGGTTGAATTTAGATAAATGTGATTTTAATTTAAATCAAATATTACAAGTTAGAAAGGATGTTTATCACTTTTTAGAAAATATCAAGCAAAATTACCGTGTCGTCCGTCTTGATAATATGATTTGTGGCGATTCTCAGTGTAAAACCCATTTTGGTTCTACCTGGCTATTCAGAGACAAAGGGCATTTATCACGTTCAGGATCAGCGGCACTTGGTGATAGGCATGGTTTTTATAGTATGGTTGTTGGTAATGATTAAGATTTGAAATTTATCAAACTAGCGCGCCATCCTCGCTCTATATCACCTTGGGACATCCATGTCCAAAGGCTCATTCCGCTCGGGCGACTTAATTGAGTGCCACAGTACGTCCTGCGTCCGCCTCAACTCCGCACAAAAGCCGCTCCGTTAAGGCTACCTCACTGACTTGACGGCTTATCGGGATAAAATTTTTGCTTCTCTCGCGTGCTATCGCACACGTCGAATCTGCAAATTTCCCTGTGGCCTACTGCGAACTAAAAATCATCACTTCGCTATCGCTCCGTTTCCCTGATTTTCAGCGAATGTGCAACAAAATTTGCTAACAATTCAAATCCACCGGACGTTTTACAGCGCTGTTTAAATGGGGTTTATCGGGTCAGAGGGAGCCGTGTACGGATCTGTACACGGCTCCTCACGTAAAGCGTATCCAATGAGAAACTTCAAACCAATACTTCTAACCTTCGGTCTGATCGAATTTCTTGCCCTTTCAAGTTTATAAACCAACTATTCGGATAGGCTCTCGTCACTGCTCGTGCATCAAGGCAGGGCCATCAACCAGAACTTCATCATCTTCTATTAATAAAATTTTCATTGGTTTGTAAGGTTATTGAAAGTTTCATCTCATATAATATCAGATCTAAGATACGCTCCGACATTAAGGATGACTGTCAATAACTAATAGCCAAGGATTGGCTTTTTTTAATTTTAAGTGAGGATTTTTCAATGGGTATTTATTTCAAAATAAATAGAATTATACTGGCACCCTGGTTTTTCTCTTTAAAGGTTGTAAGCAAAAAATTATTTGGAACTTTTACAGAAAAACAAGCAAATTTCGTCAGTCATTCATCAAATCGCTGGGGGAAAAAAATAATTCTATTATTGGCCAGTTTGGTTATAAGCATCCCCTCATTATCTGTCCAGGCAAATGCAGAGCCAACAAAATCCAATAAGGTTGTGGTCAAAAAGTATTCAGTTGGTAAACCGGGGTATAACCGCCACGTTGTAAAAAAGTACAAAAAAGACATTACTAATAGCGCTACCAACTCTCAAAGTTCAAGCCGCCAACGTATGATGAAATTTCGTAACCACCCATAAAATCGGCCTTAAGTTAAGGGTTATAAGTACCCAAGAGTAAATAATTATTCTTGGGTACTTATATTCACCTTATGGAGTCAAAATTTAGGTTTAGTAGAATTTTTACCCTTAGACTCTATATTATAAGAATCTGTTTAAGATCGTTACGAGTCGCTGGCAGTTATTTGCGGACGGAGCACGCAGAAACCAGAATTCAGTTTACGATGGAGTAAATGAGGGTTTTCGAGCACCGCCCAAGTTCAAATGGCAGTAGCACAATAAATCTTGAACAGGTTATAAGGCACACGCAATCCTGAAATTAGGTTAAAGAGCTTGTTGTTGTGAGCCTTAATCATTGCTAATAAAATTTCAAGTGATGTCATATGCAGTAAGGACTTTGCACCAAAAGAGATAACATGAATATTTTTTCGCGCTTTATTACCCTCATTACTGCCTTATTATTTTCACCTTTATCATTTGCTTCCGACCCCACATCCACTGCCGAATATATTGATCTAACACAACATACTGTAAGCTACATTGCACTAGTGGTATTCGTAATTGCTTATATCCTGGTTATTCTAGAAGAGCAACTGCATCTAAAAAAATCCAAACCCGTTCTACTGGCTGCCGGTATTATTTGGGGGATGATTGCTTTTGTCTATCAATCACATGGCTTTAATGATGCTATAGCGATTGCAATAAGGCACAATTTTCTTGAATATTCGGAGTTATTTTTCTTTCTA
>CAZZIX010000107.1:0-8340 GCA_964654345.1 uncultured Methylomarinum sp. | reverse complement strand
CAACAAATTTAATAAGCAGACTTGTCGTTCATTCAGTAAAGTAATCACATTTCAAACGACAGAATTCGACCCCGAGTTTCTTCATGCCATTAATTTAGACGTACTTATAAAACATAATCAGATTAATAATAATTTGCCGGATATTGGACCTGATGACATCGCAACAATTGTGTTTACTTCCGGTTCGACTGGGGTACCTAAAGGAATTGTTTATCGACATAAACAAGTAGTTTTAGCAGTAAATACAATATTGCAAACCTACCCAGAACTAGGTGAACGATGTAATTTGGCATGTTGGCTACCATTATCAAATTTATTTCAACGCATGGTCAATTTATCTGCAATATCTTGTGGTGCACAAACTTATGTCGTCAATAACCCAAAGCAAATTATGGAATATCTACCCCAGATTAATCCACATGTTTTTTTTGCTGTTCCGCGTTTTTATGAAAAACTCAATCAAGCTCTTGAAACTAAATTAAATAACCGTTTTTTCATCTTACAATATCTATTGCGATTTAGCTTATTAACAGCTGAAAAAAAGTCAATGACTGGTTTAGTATGTCTGCAATTAAATTGTTTTTTATTTCAATCATTTAGATCGCTCTTTGGTTGTAATATTCGATATATGATCAGTGGTTCCGCACCAATGCCTGTTTGGCTATTAAGGCGATTTCAAGCGATGGGATTGTTAATTCTGGAAGCTTATGGTCAAAGTGAAAATGTGATTCCTATTGCTGCAAATCGCTTGGATCAGTACCTGTTTGGTTCAGTAGGGCAAGTATTACCTGGGAATAAAATTAGACTCGCAGAAGACAATGAATTACTCATTAGAGGTGATGGTGTATTTTCTGGCTATTTGGAAAGTATCAACAAAAAAATTTTAGATAGTGATGGTTATTTAGCAACCGGAGATTTTGCTGAGATTGATAGCAATGGCTTTATTCATTTAACAGGGCGGAAATCAGAAGTTTTCAAAACATCTACCGGTCGAAAAATTGCACCTGTATTTATTGAATCTAAAATCCAGCAGGTGAAGCAAGTTGAACATGCAGTAGTTTTCGGCCAGAATAAAAAGTTTTTGATCGCACTGATTTCTGTCAATAGTTTCGATATTGAAAATCATCAAAACTTAACCGAATATGGCTTACAGTTAATACGGTTTCTGCGTATTTATATTAAAGATTTACCCCATTACCAAAAACCCGCAGGTATTGTATTATTAAGAAAAAGTTTTTCGGTTTCCGACCAAGAGTTGACCAGTAATTTAAAATTGCGACGAAAAAATATTCAGCAGCATTATGCGACTATAATTACAAGTTTGTATAGTGAATTAGAAAATCCGCTGTCTAAAATTCACATGCACCCTATTAATTTGGATAACATAACTCTGCTGCTTAAGCTATAAATTTGTTTACTCCAATCTGATGTATTTTTTTAATGAGGCATAAATATGTCAAGACACTATTTTGTTACCGGTGTTACCGGTGCGGTTGGTAGTGCTTTATTGCCATTATTACTTGAACAGAAGAGTAATAAAATATGGCTGTTAATGCGAGCTGATTCAACTGAACATCTACAACAACGTTTACATGAGTTGATCGTTTTTTGGGATATGGACTATGAACGATATCAAGATGATTTGCGACGTATCACGCCAATACTAGGAAATACAGATGAAGAAAGTTTTGCACTTGAAACAGAGCTTTATAGTGAAATTGTCGGTCAAACCACCCACATTATTCATTGTGCCGGTGTAGTTAGAATGAATTTGCCGCTACAGGTCGCCCAGAAACATGCGCTTGGCGCTACTAAGAATATTGTTAATCTGGCTAAGGCTTGTCAATCATCGGGGCAACTGCAAAAAATTGAATTTATCAGCACGGTAGGTGTGGGAGGGCGATTGCCAGGTGTCTTACCAGAGTTTTGGATAACTCAACCTAGAACATTCCATAACAGCTACGAACAAGCAAAAGCAGAAGCTGAAGACTATTTGCATGAACAGATAGAAAAACATAATTTACCAGTCACTGTGCATCGACCTAGCATGGTTGTTGGTGATTCCAAAACAGGAAAAATCATCCATTTTCAAATTTTCTATCATATTTGTGAGTTTTTAGCAGGGCGACGTACCTTTGGGCTATTGCCAAAATTTGGTAATGTCCGCTTGGATACGGTGCCTGTGGATTATGTTGCGGGTATTATTAAGTGGAGCTCTGAACGCCCAGACTGCAATGGTCAAATATTTCATTTGTGCTCAGGAGCCAACACTGCAATTAAATTAACAGAACTGCAAAACGTTGTGTGTAAGGTTATGCAAACACATGGACTTAAGTTGCCAATTATTTTCAGTTTATCTTCAGCCTTATTTAATCTGGTTATTAAAGTGGTTTCACCATTTTTGAATAAAAAAAAGCAGCGAGTGGTAAAATCATTTCCATTTTTTCTTGATTATATAGAGGATGACCAAGGCTTTTCAAATGAAGCAACAAAGCGTTTTTTGAGTGAACGATCAGCGTTAGAGATGCCTGCTCATGATGATTATTTAAAAATCGTATTGAAGAATTACTTAAACAAAAAAACACAATAAAACTGTTTCTCAAGGTTATACTTGACGATAATAGCAAATACTTTATATGTATTGCAGGTTACTCTCAATTTTTGACGTTTATAGGTTGATTTTACAAATGGTGTTATTCCGACCAACGGGAGGAATCTTGAGTCTAAGCACAATTTGAGCAACAAGATTTCTCCCGTTGGTCGAAATGACAATCGATTTAAAGTTTGACCTGTGCTTTGTTAATAGTCATATTTCATGAAGTGCTATTTTTACCACCGATTAATGAACTAGGATAAAAAATGAACAGATTAATTTTATTTACTTTTCTTGTGGTTTCCTGGGGAAATACTTTTGCTTTAACAGCAGAACAGCGAGGGTTGCAAATTATTCAAGAAGTAGATATTCGAGATACTGGTTTTGGGGATAGCGAATCTGATTTAAAAATGATTCTACATAATCGTAATGGTGATGAAAGTACGCGTGTTCTAAATATGAAAACTTTAGAAGTTAAGGGTGATGGTGATAAAAGTTTAAGCGTTTTTAGTAACCCTCGTGATATCAAGGGAACTGCTTTTTTAAGTTTTACTCATGCCTTGGAAGCAGATGAGCAGTGGCTTTATTTACCCGCACTGAAAAGAGTTAAACGTATTTCTTCCAGTAATAAATCTGGTCCGTATCTGGGTAGTGAATTTGCCTTTGAAGATTTAACTTCGTTTGAAGTTCAAAAATATCATTATAAATATCTAACAGATGAAATTTATACAAATAAAGATTGTTTTGTTCTCGAGCTTTACCCACAATATCAACATTCTGGTTATACTAGACAAGTTGTATGGATAGATAAAGAACGTTATATCCCATTGAAAATTGATTATTATGATCGTAAAAATGCTTTATTAAAAACCTTGGAATATAACAATTATCAACAATATTTAGATCAATATTGGCGTGCTGATAAAATGTTAATGACAAATCATATAACTGGCAAAAATACACTGTTATTGTGGAAAAATTATAAATTCAGAAATGACTTTACTGATCGCACTTTTGATAGGAACTCTTTAAAGCGTTCACGATAGGTTACTAGCGTTGCAATTCGCGATTGCCGAGAAATCAGATGAATTTATCAGTCCAGCAGTTCTAGATTTTGATACTGATGGAATAGATTTTCATCCAGAGACATTAATCAATATAATAAATGACACTTTAAAATCAGTAATAAAATAAGGTTAAGCAAGTTGTGCTAGAAATAAGGTATAAAGTTGAGAGATAAGCTGAAATTAAGGGTTGTTTCTCTATTGGTTTTGTTGATGATGAGTGCATCTTTGTATGCACAACCTACTCAGTTATTATCAATGAATTATGATGATACAAAAAACAAACAAATTCTAATCAGTTTTTTTTTGTCAACTTCAACACAATATAATGCATCCATAGAAACACACCCTAACCGATTAGTTGTAGATTTTACAGATTCTGTTTTAGCAGAAAATTTTTCATTTCCATTTTCGGATTATTTTCTGCTAGAAAAAATACATTGCTTACCAATAGGTAAGAATGATTTAAGAATGGTGTTTTACTTTAAACCAGGCTTAGATCTCGTTATTCAAAATGTTAAGGAAGATATTTCAGAAAAAAAGCATTTACTTTTAAGCATATCATTAAATCAAGATCCACCAGGTTTTAAACAAGATGATAGAGTCAAACTGAGCAGAGACTCCAATTCCACAGCCAAATCTAATTTAGATGTTGAATCTGCTATTATCAAAAAAAGTTTTTTATCCGATTTGGAATTGACAGGAAAAATAAGTATTGAGGATTTGGGGTTTATTCATAACAAACTGGATTCACGCCAGCATAATAATTATATTTCGGGAGCTATTGAACCCGAAATTTATTATCAATGGGATAATGGAAAACAAAGTTTTACTTTTGTTCCTTTTTTTAGATATTCACAACACGATAGTAGACGAACTCATTTTGATATACGAGAACTCACTTGGTTATTAGCTGAGGATGATTGGGAATTACGAGTGGGTTTTCGAAAGGTTTTTTGGGGTGTCGCTGAAGGACTGCATTTAGTTGATATCATTAATCAAACTGATCTTGTAGAAAATAATGATACGGAAGACAAGCTAGGCCAACCCATGATCAACCTGGCACTGATAAGAAAATGGGGAACAGTTGATTTATTTATTTTACCCGGTTTCAGGGATCGAACCTTTGCTGGGGTAGAAGGGCGCTTACGAACTTTTCCCGAAGTAGATGTTAGCAATGCTATTTACCAAAAACACGGAATTGAAAAACATTTAGGCTTTGCAATACGTTGGTCGCATGCAATAGGAGCCTGGGATATTGGCGTTTCACATTTCTATGGTATGGGACGTGAACCAACATTTAAATTAAATAATTCGTCAAACCAGCCAATTAAGTTAATCCCTTTTTATCAGTTGATTAATCAAACAGGTATTGATATACAGTTTACTTATGAGGAATGGATATTAAAGCATGAAGCGATTATCCGTTCAGGGCAGGGTAAAACATTTTATGCTACAACATCGGGTGTTGAATATACCCTGTTTGATCTTTTTAGTTCAGGATTGGATTTAGGCGGTATTGTAGAATATATGTATGACACAAGAGGCATAAACAATGTTTCTGCTCCATTTCAAGATGATATTTTAGCTGCCTTGCGTTTTGGTTTTAATGATATACAAAGTACTGAAATATTAGCGGGTGTTTTGTTTGATAGAACAAATAATACTAAGTTTTATAATATTGAAGCGAGTAGGCGTTTGGGAGAAAGTTTTACAATAGACATGGAAATGCGATTATTTAGTGGTGCGCCTGCTACTGACCCAGCATACTCATTTCGTGAAGACGATCATTTCAGAGTTGAATTGGGATATCATTTTTAACGTATATCATAACTAAATGTTTTACGCCAACATTTGACAGTCCAGGAAAGAATTAGATAATGCTAATATATCTATTAAATTAGACTTTGCTAATGATTTTCTCTGTAACAAAAAGGAAAATTCAGCTTGTTTAATTTGCGTATTATTAAAAGCCATTAAAAAAAGTCAGACGTAACTGTATTCTTTAAGCCCCATGTCATACCTTAAGTCATCTATCGGAAATATATTCATTGTGAATTTAGGTTCCTGCAATAAGAATAGCGGAATGACAGGGGGAGGTTAATTGGTAATTTTAAGAGAGTGGGTTCATCGGTAATCAAATAGTTTTATATTTTTATCCCAGACTAAATTGTTTTCAATTGGTTATTTCAAGTGATGAATAATCAGCGTTTGTATTTTTGAATCGTCTTAGTAGTACAGTAGTAAGGTAAATATTATTGATCAGACTCAACTATTTCGATTTTTTCATTGTCTTTCTCTACCTTTTTTTTCTCTTTTTTAACTTCGGTATCTGATAAGGATGTAATATATTCAGCAAACCAAGACAATTCTTTTACATTCTGCAGGTCACTATCATTGATAATGTTTTGTTCGTCTGGCACCAATCCGTGATCTCGAGCATTTTCCAAAGCATTTAAGCAGGCATCTGCCTTATTTTGAAGGGCATAAATACAAGCCAGATTATAAGAAGCAGAGCCTAACTGAATATTTTCAGCTGTTTCAAATGATTCTTTTGCTTTGCTATAAAGTTCGTTATTTAAGTCTACTAATTTGACCTTGGCTAGTCCCAACAAAGCAACTCCACCATCTATCGCTGCTCCCAAATGCTTAGGGGTAATATTTTTACAAAAAGAAAATTTATTAATAGCTTCTTCAAATAATTTGATGGCCTCATCGGAGGATTTAGTCTGCGCTTGATGTAAAAGTGAAAAGCCCCAATAATAAAGAGTATCTGAATAATTTGAAGAAGACTCAGAAATTGATGAAAAACTATCATAGGCTTGTTGAAATAATTGATCGGCTTTTTCACCCTGTTCTTGTCGCGCATCATGGGTTAATTTTTTAGCTTTTTTTAATATACTACCACTCAATAAATAACCTAAAATCGACATACTTTTTTCCTGTAAGTTAAAGTCTGGAGTATAAATATCCAGAAAAATAATATTAAAACATAACGCAGTAGATAACTGTTAAAAATTTCATCAGCTATTTATTTACCTCAAGTACTATGGGACTACCTCAAAGGGGAAAACCACTAGTTTATTATCTCATCATCATAATTCCTGTGTTCTTGTAGTAATAAATATTTTTTATTTAGCAACTTCTCTAAATATCCTTGTACGCGGGGTTAAAAAAGGCTGTTGTTTAATGTTAGGATTTATACAAAGTTAACTTTTTCTCACTTTCTTCCACCAACTAGATAAAGTACCTGTGAAACTTGGGGACTCTATTGGCATAGCTGAATCTTTGGTTACAATTTTTAAAGAAGTTTTGTGTTTCAACGAAGCAATATACCCCATTCCCAAGATAAACTTTGCCCGTATAAAAGAAACACCAAATAAAGCCACCATCAAAGGAAAGAATTCATAAAAGATTCCCACTGCAGTCGATTGTTCACCCGATATTTCACTGGAAAGTTCACCTGCTGATCTTTCAGTTGGCATATATCCTTGATCTGATAAATCGCTAAGAATTGCTTGATCTAATGATCCTTGAAGCCACCCAATCATTGAATAGCCTAGAAATTTAAAGGCTAGGAAAGAAATACCACCTATAGCAGCCCACATTAGAGCTTGTTTTTTAACAGAAGCTGCCGAAGAAAAAAACCAGACGGCAACTATAATATTAATTATTCCGAAAATAACACCCATGACCAAACCCTCATTATTAAAAAAACTGTTCCTGAATCTTAGTTATATAAGCATCCTTGTTCTCTAAGTACATCATGTAGCTGTTATTATAAGAAGCAAAACTGTCAATAACCTTACAGCTAATGAATATTTTATTAATAGAAGATGATGAAGTTCTTGCCGATGGCCTTACTCATACGCTATCTGATAGTGGTTACTGTGTGACTGTGGCTAAAACGGGTGCATATGCTGAGCATTTATTAAAAGCAGAAGGTTTCAACCTGATAGTATTGGACTTGGGGCTACCCGACATGGATGGCTTACAATTATTACGTAAACTGCGCAGACAAAAACTATCTCTGCCTATTATGATTCTGACTGCACGAGATGATCTAAATAATCGTATCGAAGGTATCAGTCAAGGCGCTGATGATTATATGACCAAACCGTTTGAACTTAGAGAACTTGAAGCACGACTACATGCTTTGATCAGACGTTGTTATGGCGGTTTCAGTCATATCATTGAAGTTGGAAGTCTACAATTAGATACTAGCAGTCAGAAAATTTTAGCAAAAGGCGAGTTACTATCATTGTCTGCCCGTGAATATGCAGTATTAGAATTATTGTTGATGCAAAATGGAAAAGTTATTAGTAAAGATAAGGTTGCCCAACATTTATCATTACAGGGGGATGCACTGACTGATAACGCTATTGAAGTTTATATTCATCGCATCAGAAAACATATAGCACCTTACGATGTTGGTATTAGGACTTTCAGAGGGTTAGGATATCTACTGGAAAATAAACTTAATGATTAAAGTAACTAGCCTAAAAAAAACCATTGTCTATCGGTTGATAATTCCAATTATAATTTTTATTATTTTAGAAACGGCTTTATCTTATTTTGTTACCTTACATTATGTAGAGAAAACTTATGACCGTTGGTTACTTGACTCCGCACGCTCGCTAGTACAAGAAGTCAAAGTCATTGATAATAAAGTCTCTGTTATGC
>CAZZIX010000106.1:0-8446 GCA_964654345.1 uncultured Methylomarinum sp. | reverse complement strand
ATTCCAACAGAAAAGCGTTTCGACTGGAAGCATACGCCCGTAATGCTTTTTTTTATTGTTCTAATCAATGTTTTGGTATTTTTTTTCTACCAGTCTGGTGATGATAAAAAATTTTATGCAGCAGTTAACACTTACCAACAGCATCAATTTCTTAAATTTGAATGGCCAGCTTTTAAAACATATCTGTCTTCAAAAGGGGAAACAGAGACGTTAACTGGGTATCAAGAGTTGTACGATAATCATTTTCATGAAAATTTAATTGTTTCTCTGTTACTTGATGAAGGTTTTTATGGTTATTTAAAAGAAAATCCTCAGTATTTCCTATCTCATAATGATTTAGAAAATAACGGACTAGAAGATTGGTCTACGACTCGACAACGCATCAATACCAAGATTCAGTCAGTTAGCTATTTAAAACTAGGTTTAATCCCGAATCAAATAAAACCACTGACCTTATTAACGCATCAGTTTTTACATGGTGATGTAATGCATTTATTGGGTAACTTATTTTTTCTGATTATATGTGGCTTTGCAGTTGAAGCAGCCGTTGGGCATCTCCGATTTCTTTTTTTTTTCTTGATTTCAGGTTTTGCCGGTGGTCTGCTCTTCGCAGTTATGGACTTAAATAGCACATCACCATTAATAGGTGCATCAGGAGCTATATCCGGTGTCATGGCAATGTATCTAGGGGTTTTTAGGCTTAAAAAAATTGAGTTTTTTTATTGGTTTTTCTTATTCGTAGGCTATTTTCGAGCGCCAGCGTTATTGATTCTGCCATTTTATGTCGGTAAAGAATTGTATTCTTTTTATTTTGATACCTATTCAAATGTAGCTTTTATGGCACATACCGGTGGTTTTATATCGGGAGCCATATTACTGGCAGCAACGGTGCTAATAAATCCAAAATTACTTAATCAAGAGTACATTGAAGAAGATCAAAATATTGATCCCTTCCAAGAAGAACTCAACAAGGTATATTCCAGTATAGAGAATTATAGTTTCGATACAGCTTTTACGACGCTACAAGGTATTGTCATGGAAAAGGGATTAACATTTGATTTAGCCATCTTAAGATGCCAATTACTAAAAGTAATCCAGTCATCTGATTATGATAAATTTCATATAGAACTATTTAAAATAAAACCACCAACAAGTCTAGATATTTCTAAGCTTAAAGCAATTTGGCAAGCAAATCCCAAGCAACAATCCTTATTGGATGAAGATAGTACCATTACTTTAGGTATGATTTTTTCGACTGTCGATCATCTAGGTACCGCAGAAGAAATTTTTAATCGTCTGCATAGCAATACTAATGAAAGTCAATCTTTAGGTGTTTTAGCTCGAAAGATTTCAATGGTATATGAAAAGTTACAAAATGATGCTAAGAAACAAAAATATGAAAAAATTGCCGATGCGTCACCCATGGGGAGTATTTAATGAATTATTGTAAATATCATCCCATTATTCCTGCAACTTATGCGTGTCGTCATTGTATCGTGAATCTATGTGATAACTGTACAGATGAAGGAAAACATGTGGAATATACCGTATGTTTTACATGTGAACGTGAAGTTGAAAGTTTAGGTTCTGTGAATCAAGCGGAACCTTTTTGGAATCGTTTTGATAAAGCGTTTCGTTATCCATTAAATACACAGTCATTAATCATCATCATTGTACTGTCAGTCTTAACATCTGTAGTTACCTACATACCCTTTGGGTTTTTAGTCAATATTGTTTTGATGGGTACGTTACTTAAATACAGCTTTAGTTGTTTGCAAGAGACGGCTAATGGAATGATGAATGCTCCTGACATCATCGCAGCAGAGGACGATAGCTCTTCGTTATTGTGGAAACTATTCCTTATCGCAGTGAGCGTAGTAGGTTCTCTCAGTATCGCATCCGCTTATTTAGGCTCCGCAATACCGACTCTGCTTAGTGGTGTATTAATAATCACACTACCTGCAACACTTATCATCTTTGTTATGAATGATAGTGTTTTGGCGGCTATAAACCCTTTAAACCAAATAAAACTAATTAATTCTATCGGCTTACCTTATGCTTTATTACTCTGCATTATTCTGATCATGTTTGCCTCGGTTGGAGTAATAAACGAAACCATGGGTGGCAACTTTTCATTCCTATCCAGAACATTACAATCAATGGCAAGCAATTACTATACGATTGTACTTTTTCATATCATGGGTTATATGCTTTTTCAATACCAAGGTAAATTAGGGTTTACTGCCCGAGAGGACTATGGAGAAAGGAAAATAGCTCGAACAGACCCAGCGCGAATATTAGCCAAGATAAAAATAATGGTTAAAGAAGGGTGCTATGATAAAGCGGTAAAGTTGTTCTCTCATGCAGTAAATAGTTATCCCAATAACGATACCCTAAACGGTGAATTCTTTAAATTTTTACTAGCAATGAAAAACACGGACTATATTAATAAATATGCTTCCATTTATTTGCTGTTTTTGGAAAAAAACCAACAGTCTTATAAGTTGATGATGAGCTACAAGCGTTTACTACGAGAAAATCCCAACCATAAATTCAATAGTCCAGAACTTAGTTTTGCCATTGCAAAAGCATGTGAAGAAAACGGTGATTCATACTCTGTTATCAAGTTAATCAAAGGGTTTCATAAAGATTTTCCGGAATATAAAAATCTAATCCCGGCCTATGAGCTGATGGCAAATACTTTGAATGAACTGCCTGATATGAGCAAACAAACCAAGCAATGTAGAGACTTTATTTCTGGCCTAAAAGAGAAGCAGAAAAAACCAGAAAAAATGGAATTAAGTTAGTGAAATTATCAGTATTTTAAATGCTATTTCATAGATGCGCATACCTAATATTAAGGTGAATTTGATATGCTTTCATCCCTTTTAATTACCTCTAAATTTGATTTAAAAACTAAAAATAGAACTGCGCAGAGTATAATAGTTATATTATATTAAGATCAAAATACCCCTTTATGGCTATTTTAAATACACAGAATTCAGCACAACTTAATTATTTAATAGAACATAACCAACAACATTTATTGATTGGAGGACTTAAAGGAATAGAAAAAGAAAGTCTGCGTATTTGTAAAGAAGGTTGTGTTTCACAAACAGCACATCCTCAAGCATTAGGCGCTGCATTAACGCATCCTCATATTACCACTGATTATTCAGAAGCATTACTTGAATTTATCACCCCACCGTTTTCAGATATAACTCAAACGTTAGATTTTATGCAGACTATTCATCAATATGTTTACAGTCATCTTGATGAGGAAGAAATGCTACTTTCTGCCAGTATGCCTTGTGGCATAAATGGTGATAAAAGTGTTCCAATTGCTGATTATGGCAATTCAAATATTGGTAAAATGAAGCATGTGTACAGGCATGGTTTATGGCATCGTTATGGTCGAACCATGCAAGCGATTGCGGGTGTGCATTTTAATTATTCAGTGCCTACTGAGTTATGGTCAGTGTTGCATAAGCAAAGCCAAAGTAATCTTGAATTAAAGGATTTTATTTCTGAATCTTATTTTGGTTTGATTAGGAATTTTCAACGTCAAGGCTGGATAATCCTTTATCTATTTGGTGCATCTCCGGCTATTTGTAAAAGCTTTTTTAAAAGCCGTCCGCATTTAATGTCTGAGTTTGATGAGTTTGATCAACATACACTTTATCACCCTTACGCCACTTCATTACGCATGAGTGATATTGGTTATAAGAGTAAAAATCAGGCGAATCTTACAATTGACTATAATTCTTTAACTGGGTATGTGGATAGCTTAGGCAAGGCTATAGAAACACCCTACCCAGAGTATGAAAAAATTGGTGTTAAAGTAGATGGGCAATACAAACAGCTTAATGCTAATATTTTACAAATTGAAAATGAATTTTATAGCACGATGCGACCAAAGCAGATTGCTAAATCAGGTGAGAAGCCCACACTGGCACTAAAGAATCGGGGTGTTGAATATATAGAAATGCGCTCACTGGATCTTGATCTATTTAATCCTATCGGTATTGATGAAGGTAATGCACGTTTTATTGAAGCTTTTTTATTGAATTGTTTATTGCAAGATAGCCCTCTGCATAAGGGAAATGAAGACCATATTAATAATGTTAATCAATTAGATGTTGCTCATAACGGACGTAAACCAGGGTTGGAACTTAACCGACATGGACAACAAGTATTGTTAAATGACTGGGCAACAGAAATAATAAAATCAATTGAGCCTCTTTGTGAAATTCTGGATGAAGATAAGCCAGATAAACCTTATAGTAAAGCCGTTAAACAACAACTGACTGTAGTACAAGATGCTGAACTAACGCCCTCTGCAAAAATACTTAAAGGAATGCGTGAAAACCATCAACCATTTGGCCGTTTTGGATTAAATACATCCAGATGCTATAAACAATATTTTGCACAACATAAACTGGATGAAACCGTTGTTCAAAAGTTTGATGAGATGGCAGTGGCTTCTTATAAAAAACAACAAGAAATAGAAGCAAGTGACAGTATTTCTTTTGACCAATTTTTAAGTAATTATTTTTCTCAGCATTAAATATGACTTCATTTGATATTCAAACGATTCAATCCGAACTGCAAAGCAAAAAACCACGCAATATTTTAAAGACAGCATTAGAAGGTTTTGACAATATTGCTATTTCTTTTAGTGGAGCAGAAGATGTTGTACTGATAGATATGGCATTAAATATTAGAAAAGATATTAAGGTCTTTTCTTTGGATACAGGCCGATTACATCCAGAAACGTACCAGTTTATTGAAAAAGTAAGAAAACATTACAAAATAGAGATTGAAATCCTTACTCCAGAAAGGGAATTACTAGAACCTTTTGTAAAAGAAAAGGGCTTATTTAGCTTTTATGAGGAAGGGCATCAACAGTGTTGTGGTATACGAAAAGTAGAGCCGCTTCGTCGAAAACTCTTACAACTTGATGCCTGGATAACAGGGCAAAGAAAAGACCAAAGTTTAGATACTCGGCAGGATATTCCCGAAGTACAAATTGATACTACTTTTTCAACGAATGAAAAACAGTTAATTAAATTTAATCCCTTGCTAAATTGGAGTTCAGCCCAAGTTTGGGATCATATTGAAGCATATCAAGTACCCTATAATGAACTACATCAAAAAGGGTTTATTAGTATAGGGTGTGAACCTTGTACTCGAGCCATATTACCCAATCAGCATGAACGTGCAGGACGTTGGTGGTGGGAAGAAGCAACCAAGAAAGAATGTGGGTTGCATGCAGGGAATATGGTTTCAAAATGAAAAATAAATGACATTTTTGTCACTACAAGTGTAATTATAGTAAGTTATGCACAGGTTCTATTAGTATTAAACTTTGAACCATCTTTTGAATTAAACTAATTTTAGTAAAGGCGATCTGATGATAAAAAAAATTTTGGAATTATCGGCATTATTAATTATTACTACTGGTTTGCCGACGATAAGCTTTGCAGCTCAAGAAGGAAACGATCAACTTCGTGTACAAACAGGAGTACCCAAAAGGACAAATGAAACTATTTTCTCCTCTTTGGTTGCTTGGAGGCAAGAAGATGGAGAAAAAAATAAAGCAAAAGGATTAGCCTTCATTAAGGGGTCTAATACAAAAAAGATAACAGATATTGAAGCGGCAAAAATAATTGCAAAATCACTGAATGCCGGAATTAACTATGAGGCACCTCATTCACGCGGTGCCATGGTTAAATATTCTGCCAAAAAAGCCGAGTTTGTTATTACTAACGCCACTGGTTTCGATTTAAACAGAGTACTTATTGGTGATTATACAAATCAAAAGTTACAGTACAACGTTCCTGGGAAAAAATTTAGTGACGCAGGTGTAGATATAGCGATTGATCTCGTTTATTCGGCAGTCGTTGAACGCATAGATAAGTTTTCCCCAAAGTTTGTGCCAAAAACAGCTGGTGGTACTATTACGGTAACTATTGATAATAATTCACCAATAGTAATACAGACTGAAGGTAAAAATACAAAGCAATTGGAATCTGAACTGGACAAAGCTTTGGGGAAAAGTGCGCACTTTTCTTCTGAGCCTATTTATCCAAATATTGTGGAATTAAATTCAAGAAACTATAAACCTTTTGACGGTGGGGAGCTTCAACTTTTTAATTTAAATGCAAGCTCTATCATAATAGATGTCAATGATTCTGCTTTGGGTGTTTTAACGAAATTTAGATTTCCCTCTATAAGCAAGTCTGAAGATGGTTTTGAAAATCATGTAATAAAGCTTGCTATTTTATTAATTGTAGCTAGTTTAGGCTATGTTTTTTATGCTAGAAAAAAAACTTGAGCAGTTTTCCATTTAGAAAGTAAAGTAAAAAAATATAGTAGATTGGGCTGCCGTCTCTTTGGCAACCCAACGCTATTTTTACTAAAGATGCTAGGTTAACGATAGAGTTGTTAGCCCAATCTACCTATCTTATTCCTAGTGTATAGCTGGTTTTTCTAATTTTTTTGTAAATAGGCCGCATAATCCAAAAAATGTTCTATGATTTTTATAAGCATTGTGTAAACTTGCGTCTATTATAAGCTATTGTTTCTAAAAGATATTGAGCAAGATCCTGAGATGAAACTTTAAACCATAGAGGAAATCGGATATGAGCAATCCAAATCAGAATATACCTAAAATGGGAATTCTTGGATTAAAACAAAACTGGCGTAAGGATTTGCAGTCCGGCTTTCTTGTTTTTCTACTGGCATTACCCTTATGTTTAGGTGTTGCGCTAGCTTCTGGCTTTCCCACTGCTGCTGGTATTACTCCTGCGGTAGTTGGAGGTTTGCTAGTTTCTCGTATAAACGGCACTTTTGTGACTATTACTGGTCCATCAGCGGGGCTTATTGTTGTTTTGTTAGCTGCTGTAGAAAGTTTAGGGAAGGGCGATATGATGGTGGGTTATCAATTGACCTTAGCAGCCATTGTTATTTCAGGCTTCTTACAAATTATTGCTGGTTATTTTAAAGTTGGAAAGTTAGGCTCATTATTTCCAGCGAGTGTTGTACATGGAATGTTAGCTGCAATTGGTATTATTATTATGGCTAAGCAAATTCATATTATGCTGGGTATTAATACGATTTATGACAGTATTTTTAAAACGATTAGTCAAATTCCTAACAGCTTTTTACACCCAACACCAGGCATTGCCACAATAGGCTTTATTGGCTTAGCTATTTTAATTTTTTGGCCCTATATAAAACATCCTTTATTAAAAAAAATACCTTCGCCATTGGTTGTTTTGGTCGTGGGTATGGGACTAGCGCAGATATACGGTGTTCAACATGATCACATCCATCTTTTTTTCCTGGATCAGGTTTATCTTGATGAACATGAACATTTAGTTGCACCAGAATATTTAGTTGATATTCCCGATCAAGTATCCTCTATTTTTTACTTTCCTGATTTTTCCAAAGTATTGAGCATGGAGTTCTTAGCCGCAGTTACGAGTCTATTTTTAATTGGTAGTCTTGAGTCTTTGGTTGGTGCTGTCGCTATAGATAAGCTTGACCCATACAAACGTGAATCAGATTTGGATAAAGACCTAACAGCAAATGGTGTAGGTAATATAGTCTGTGGCTTTTTAGGTGGACTGCCTTTAATGACTGAAATTGTCAGAAGCTCTGCCAATATTGAAAATGGGGCAAGAACAGGCTGGGCAAATTTCTTTCATGGATTAATTTTTTTAGCCTTCGTCATACTATTTCCCCATCTGATACACAATATCCCGCTGGCAACTCTGGCCGCATTATTAGTTTACACTGGCTACCGCCTAGCAGAACCCAAAAAGTTTAAAGAAGTGTTAGATGTTGGTGTAGACCAATTAGTTTTGTTTACGATTACGATCATTGGCGTATTAGCAACTGATATACTGATAGGCATCATCTTAGGTGTTATCGCTAAATTGGTTATAGAGTTAATACGAGGCGTCTGGCCAGAGAATATTTTCAAGATTCACTTTGATCTTCAACGTCCTGATGATGAAACAATTAGAATCGTTTTATCAGGTTCCGCACTATTTTCTAATTTTTTGCCATTAAAAAATGCATTAACAGAACTTGAACTAGGTAAATCGATTATTTTTGATTTTTCGGATGGTTATTTGATTGACCATTCAGTGATGAAATTTATTGATGATTTTAACCGAGACTATATTGCTCAGGGTGGTAAATGTAAAATAATAGGCCAAGTTGTAAAAAAATTCTCTAACCATGAATTAGCCGCGCAATTAATGACTACTGATGATAGAAAAAAATAATAATGTTAAAAAAGAAAGATGGATGATGTATTACTCCAAGAACGTACATGGGAATAAGTTCATCAATTAACAAAATTATTTAGGGCAATATTTTTTTGTTAATCGCTTGTTAGGCAATAAAACGAAAGAATGCATAGGGTGCTTAATTG
>CAZZIX010000105.1:6867-8453 GCA_964654345.1 uncultured Methylomarinum sp. | reverse complement strand
TCATCTAACACACTCGTTGGTAAAACAAATTCATCTGTCTCATCTCTAGCGTAAGACTCTTCCAACCCTTGTTCAGCAGAATTAACTTGATGCTCAGCTTCGCCTTTAGCAATTAATTGATGAGCACTCTGCACTCTCTCCCAGCGACTATCTCTATCCATAGCATAAAACCGGCCTGTAATAGAAGCAATTTGTCCCGCACCCAGTTCTGCAAACTTTGCCTCCATTAATTTAATTGACTCCATTGCGCTTTTAGGCGGCACATCCCGACCATCTAAAAAGGCATGCAAGTAAACTTTTTTTAAACCACGTTTAATAGCAAGCTCAATCATCGCAGCAATATGTAACTCATGACTATGAACACCACCAGGTGAAAGTAACCCCATAATATGCAATGCTTTTTCTTTATCTAAAGCAGTATCTACTGCCTTACATAAGGCTTCATTTGAGAAAAAAATACCATTGCTAATCGCTTCACTAACTTTTGATAATTCTTGTCGAATTAATCGGCCACCACCAATATGTAAATGACCTACTTCTGAGTTCCCCATCTGACCATCAGGCAACCCAACAAAACCACCGGCACAATTGAGCAAGGTTGTTGGGTTATTTTTTTGTAAGTGATCCCAACAAGGTGTTTTTGCCATAGAAATTGCATTATTACTCTGCTCCTCCCTATACCCGAACCCATCCAATATTAATAAAACCAATGGTTTTGGTCGATTCAACATAACTGATATTCTCCATATACCTATCAATAAATAACAATTTATAAATAGTCTTCTGATAAAAATTTAGCAATTGTCTCACACATAAAGGGCTGAATATTGACAATTACTCTACTATCTTTATAATTTATGATAGATTAGTATGAATGAATACTCTAAACTAGCTTATTCAATCATTCTGAAATTTCAATCAATCTTAAAGATTAAGAACACATTTAAAGGCTTAATATAAATGGAAAACAGCAGTGAAATGGAACACTACAACGATGCTGACATTAATCGTGCTGCGCGTTGTTTAAAAGCAATGTCACATCCTTTACGCTTAAAAATTCTTTGTGTATTAGGCACTGAGTCCATTAGCGTACAAGATATCGTTGAACAAGTTGGCACAAGTCAGAGCAATATATCTCAACATTTAGCTATTTTAAGAGAAAAAGATATTCTAGGGCATAAAAAAGAGGCTAATCGAGTTTATTATTTTATAGACGATGATCGTATGCTTCAACTTATACGCATGATGAGAGAAGTTTTTTGCACAAATTGTTAATTAGATATTTCCCCATCATCTAAATCAAATAATAAAACAACTTTCCTAATCAAGTAAACTTTTTTTAATTCAAACACTTAAAGTATTTATATTGCTTTAAACATCAAAAAAACTGAAAAATATAAGCAAATAAACTTTACAAAAATAAGATACTTTGTGCAAATACTTTTCAGATGTTATAAAATCACGCAATTTGAAAGCTACCTTTCTTACTCACTCAGTATAATTTAACCTCTATAGAAATAACTAATGGATCAATATATAGAATTTATTTCCAACCACTACTTGCTTTCTCTAGCACTTATTGTCGT
>CAZZIX010000105.1:0-6767 GCA_964654345.1 uncultured Methylomarinum sp. | reverse complement strand
CTGAAGAAAAACAATTCGCTATTCAAAAAATTTATACCAAAGACATCTCTTTTGAATCTCCAAACTCTCCAAAAATATACACTGAAAAATGGGAACCTACTGTAGATTTCAACTTAGGAACTAATGTCGAGACTTTAGAAAATAAATTATTTGAAGTATCGTTATCAGTGACAGTTACTGTAAAATGTGCCGATACAACTGCCTATCTAGTTGAAGTGACCCAGTCAGGAATATTTTCTCTTTCAAATTTTTCAGAACAAGAAATGGGACCAATGCTCGGTAGTTTTTGTCCCAACATTTTATTTCCTTATGCTAGAGAGGTTGTTTCTGACCTTGTTGCAAAAGGAGGATTCCCACAATTACTTCTAGCTCCTGTCAATTTTGATGCTTTATATTCTCAACATTTGCAGCAAACACCAGGCTCTAACACCGTTAATTAATCTCAATGTCATCCACTATCAGCATCCTTGGTGCTGGCTCATGGGGAACAGCTCTTGCAATTCAGGCGGCCAGAAATGGCTGCCGAACCATGTTGTGGGGTCATAATCCTTCTCATATAGCCTGTTTATCTAAAGACAAAAAAAATAATCATTATTTACCTGGCCTCTCTTTTCCAACATCACTATCCGTAACCGATAATTTAGAAACAGCTATTAATTTTAGCAACATTATTCTGCTTTCAATTCCCAGTCATGCATTTAAAAATACACTAATACAGCTAAAGCCTTTTTTAAACCATAAAACACAAATCGCCTGGGCCACTAAAGGGTTTAACACTGATGACGGCTTACTCTTAAGCCAGGTTGTAGAACAAGAACTTTCTAAACAAATTCATACTGCGATTTTATCTGGACCTACTTTTGCAGAAGAAGTTGCTAAGGGACTACCTACCGCCATTACAATAGCATCAGAAACACCTGATTTTTCACGTCAACTAGCTAATCTACTACATAACCAATGTTTTAGAACTTATACAAGTCAGGATATTATTGGAGTTCAAGTCGGTGGAGCCATAAAAAATGTACTTGCTATCGCTGCAGGAATTGCAGATGGACTAGGATTTGGTGCAAATACTAGAGCAGCACTTATCACACGGGGACTTCAGGAAATTATTCGTCTCGGCATCAAACTAGGAGGGAAACCCGATACATTTATGGGGCTTGCTGGATTAGGTGATCTAATTTTAACCTGTACAGACGATCAATCAAGAAACCGTAGATTTGGATTAGCGTTAGGAAAAGGAGAAAATAAGGAAAAGACTATTAAAACAATAGGTCAAGAAATTGAAGGGGTATCAGCTGCTCGGGAAACTTATTTACTTTCTTTAAAGCATAAAATTGATATGCCTATTACTGAGCAGACTTATAAAGTTTTATATGAAAACCTAAATCCACGTACTGCCGTCCAAAACCTCTTAGGTCGTGACCAAAAAGCAGAAATTTAATTTCCCTGGCTTTTAAAAAACTATCTAAGATAAGATCCTGTCGTCACCTAAAATACTATTTTTTTATTCGATATTATTAGTCAATATGATAGAGCTCTAAGGCAAAAAAGCCTTAGAATTTATCATGTAACCTTAGAAAAATATCTGACAGTCATATTCATGACGATCACACTTCCTTTGCCATCTTTCTATTTGTATTAATATTACTAGCTATTGCAGCAGTGGCAAATAAAGTTGACGAGATGATGAACTCACCTGAAATAAAACCAAACAAACCTAATATAAACATTGCTCCAGTTAAAATATCTTTATAAAAATCGCTCATTGTAAAATCCTATTAAAAAGGTTAAAAGTCATTATTGACAAGATCAACTATAGCAGAGACTACTTTAGTTAACTATAGAGATATAATGCATAGATTGTTTCTTTATATTGAACAGATGTGTAATAGATATGTCATTTTTCTTAAGTAAAATTAGAACCTTTTGAACTTATACGCAGTAATTTACCTTTTATTAATCTACACTTCAAAGATCACGTATAAAAAATTAGCCGAATTATTAATTTTGTACTATTATAATAATCATATAATTTCATAAGGTTAAGGTAATTATATAATGTATATTATTAAATAAATGAGGCGCGCAATGTTACATATCGTTGATAACTTCCCAATTCCATCAACCTTTCTAAAAGAAACTCAGTCAGGCGATACCGTTATCTTTACTGATAATGCCGTCTTTGCTGTTAAACAAGAAAATTTTGAAACAGAATCCTTATCACAAAAAACCTTTAGTCACATTAATTTATGTGTCCGTAAAGCTGACCTTTTAATTCGGAATATTTCTAACAAAGATTTATTACGCGGAGTGGTTATTATTGATGACTTACAATATAAAAGTGCAATTGACCAAGATTTTGCTTTAAAGTCAAACAACTAAAACCATTGAATCTAGAAAATTAGTTTATTTTACACGTCATCATTTTACCTGATTAGCAAGGATCTTCCGCTAGATGCTGAGAGCCATTTAAAATTAGCCTTAACAGTATAATTTCGAAACACATAGTTAAGTAATGAAAGAAAAATTTCGTGTTGTTTCATAGCCTAAAGCCCTTTTAAAGGTTATTTAGAGACCACATTAATATGGAGAAATACTTTAGCGGAAGATTCTTGCTAATCAGGTCATTTGATGCTTTCAAATCACTTTATGAGTTTTTGAAGTTTTCACTAATACAGCAATCAGTAAGTTTAACTTAATGTGGCAAAAATAGGCTGCGTCAAACTTGTTTAACGCAGCTATCGAAAATATTGACCGTCACGTTGCTTGCGTATACTTCTAGGAATGCGAAAGAAATAACTAGAGCAACTGGCCGGGTTTTTTGTTCGTACTCAACAAACAATGGATATGTGTAGGTAGAAGTAATACACTAGGGCAGAAAGCCCGTAGGTAAATTAATACAGGGGCTATTATTGAGGAGCCGAGGCACCAACAGACGCATGTCTGGCTATGCAACTGCTAGAACAACACTGAAAACAGATGAAAAGGTTAGAAAAAATTTAGCGATTTTTATCCTTTAGTACAAGTCAATTGTTTTAGTTTTTTCTTGCACGCTCCTTAGTGGAGCAAGTTAAAAAATCAGCTCTCCTTTTTTATATTTAACCAACTCCCCAATATAAGCTGAGCAGCCAATTGATCCTGTACATCCCATAATTTCTTTGCATTGACATGAAGATCATCAAATAGCATTTGTTTTGCCTCAAAGGTAGAAAATGCTTCATCAATTTGATAGACGGGGAGGTTAAAACGACCTTCCAGTTGCCTACAGAATTTTAGCATTCTAGGTGTTATTGGATTATCTGATCCATCCGCTTGCCTAGAAATACCAACGACTAAACCAGCAGGACACCATTCATGGATTAACTGGGCAATGAGCGTCCAATTTGGCTGCTGCTTAATAGACCGAATGGTTTTTAAGGGGCTTGCAATAGCTGTTGTAACTTGCCCCACAGCGACCCCTATTTTTTTATTTCCAAAATCAAACCCCAAATAGGTATCAGAATTTATTTGACTAGCTAACGGGTCTATATTACCCATGCCCAGCAGGAGCGGTTAATTGTGTAATATCAACACCTATTTGATTTGCTGCCGTTAACCAGCGTTGACTCACAGGGGTTTCGTACAATACATTTTCTTCGCAAGGCGTATTCAACCAAGCATTATCAATAATTTCTTGCTCTAATTGACCAGCACCCCAGCCCGAATACCCCAAAGCAACCAGAAATTTATCAGGGCCATTATCTTCAGCAATAGCTTCCAAAATATCACGAGAACTTGTTAAGCAAGTTGTATCCGAAATTGAAATAGATGAATCCCAAATTCCATCAATTTTACTATGAATAACAAAGCCTCTTTCAAGCTGAACGGGGCCTCCAGAAAAAACAGGAGAATTTTTTACATTTTCAGATGTAGCCATTATATTCATTTGATCAAAAATATCACCTAGCCTCATCTCTGTTGGTCGGTTAATAACAATAGCTAAAGCCCCTTCTTCATTATGTTGACATAAATAACTGACTGTATGAGAAAACTGAGAATCAGTAAGATTAGGCATAGCAACTAAAAATTGATCACTTAAATAATTTATATTAGTCATGAACACCCTTATCTATCACTAACCACACCACTTTGATCCTTAAAATTCCATACTCTGTGTATCGCTAAAACATCTAATTCTTCTAATAATTCAACAGGTAAAACGGGAAAAGGAGCGCTAAGTCTTACAATACGTTTTGCTGCATCATCAAGCGCTTTTCTCCCTGATGATTTAGTAATTCGTATACTATAAATAGTTCCATCACGGTTTATACCAACGTCCATCATCAAGCTTCCCTCAAACTCTCTTGCAACTTCGGGATAATTAAGACGTGCAACTCGTTCAACCTTAGCCTTCCAATCTTTTATATATTGAGCTGTAATAGACTTATGAGTACTTACAGAGTTCACAAATTTAATTCTAGTTTTCTCTGAACTTTTTTTACTATATCTGATTTGCTCCCCTAATTCAGCTATTTGTCGCTTCAAAGCTTCTGCCGTTACTTTAGACCTCTCTATTTCTGAAGGAAGCAAATCCTTATTTGTAATTGTATGATCAGCTTGTATTTGTGTAATCAATTTTTTTTCTGCTTTAGGCCTACTTTCTGCTTGAGATTGACGCTGACCAGGTGGCTTCATCTCACTATTGCCCTGACTTGCTATTTTTTGTTTTGTCGGTTCTGGCTTATTCATTTCAATACCGCCACCTATTTGGTTATCCTGAGCAAGAAAATCAGCCATTTTTGGTGCTTTTTTTGAAGGCAGAGTTGCTAAAGTTATTTCAATTTGTTTGCTGAACTTCTCGGGCTGAGGAACTGCAAACCTAACACTCAACAAAATTATCACATGAATAATTACGGCAATAAACAGCGTCATAAGCAAAGAGTCTTGCACAGAAACTGCTGGTTGTAAAAATGAATGTTTAGATGTTGTCGTTGCCATTATTAAAGTTCTATAGTTAGCGAAAATATCATAATTTATCGTTTCATCCACTATGGATTTAAAATACGAAAAGACAAGTACTGATACTTTGAATACAATTTATATTATATACTTCATTCAAGTTTAGACGGGATCTTCTATCACTAGTTTTGCTCCAATAGAAGTTTATGATGAACCATTATACTTCGCACGGCCAAAGATTTAATACTTCTTCTTTGCATCATAAACAATTCTATACCACAAGGCTCCTGCGCCCAAATAAAATATATTTCTTAAAACTAAAAATTATTTAATTCTACTTTTTAATTCACTTTCAATATGATTCATAAGTTGCCCACTTATATTAAGGCCAAATTCTTTATCTAATTCTTGAACACAGGTTGGACTAGTCACATTTATTTCAGTTAAATAATCACCAATAACATCAATACCAACAAAAACTAATCCTTTCTTTTTGAGCGTCGGCCCCACTTGCTTAGCAATCCAAAGATCTCTTTCTGTCAGCTCACGTCCTTCCGCCCTACCTCCAGCGGCAAGATTACCCCGTGTTTCGCCTTTTGTAGGTATACGAGCTAAAGCATAGGCTATAGGCTCGCCATTGACTAGTAAAATACGCTTATCCCCGTGTTTTATTTCAGGAAGATAGCGTTGAGCCATGATAAAACGTGTGGAATATTCAGTCATTATTTCAAGAATTACATTGAGATTTGGATCATTTTCACGAATATGAAAAATCGACGTCCCTCCCATTCCATCTAAAGGTTTTAAAATAATTTCTTTATATTGTTTTAAAAAACTTTTAAAGCGTTTAGGCTCTCTGGCAACTAATGTTTCAGCACAGCATTGTGGAAACCAGGCAGTAAAAAGTTTTTCATTGGCATCCCTTAAAGACTGAGGCTTATTAACCACATATACACCTAATCGCTCTGCCTGTTCTAATAAATAAGTTGCGTAAATATATTCCTGATTAAAGGGTGGGTCTTTACGCATAATAATTGTATCTAATTGATCCAGAGGAATATCCTTCTCCTCAATAAATTGATACCAATTATTTTTATCTCTTTGGACTTTCAAAGTTCTAGTCCGTGCATAAGGAAGACCATTATCCAGATACAGATCATTAAGCTCCATATAATAAAGCTCCCAGTTTCTTGATTGCGCTTCCAGCAACATAGCAAAACTAGTGTCTTTATTAATATTGATATGGTCTATGGAATCCATCACCATGCCGAGTTTTATAGCCATTTAAAGCCTCAAAATAATATAAATATGAATAATTCTACCAAATTTATTTCACCTTTGTTATTTACCTTTAGCTGTTTTTTTGGTATAAAGGTCGGCTAACTTTTTGAATTCAAGGCACGACAGAGGTAATCATGTCCAAAGTATGTCAAGTTACAGGAAAGCGTCCTGTTTCTGGAAATAACGTATCACACGCAAATAATAGAACTAAAAGACGGTTTAACCCCAATCTTCATCACCATAAATTCTGGGTTGAAAGTGAAAATCGGTGGATACGTTTAAGAATTTCTACAAAAGGAATGCGGATTATTGATAAAAAAGGTATTGATGTAGTTCTTGCAGATATACGTAAATCTGGCCAAAAAGTTTAGGAGACAATATAATGCGCGATATAATTAAATTAGTATCTTCAGAAGGTAACGGTCACTTCTATACCACAACCAAAAACAAAAGAACCATGCCAGAGAAAATGGAGGTCAAAAAATATGATCCTGTAGCTCGTAAACATGTTATGTATAAAGAAGCAAAAATAAAATAGCCTTCTA
>CAZZIX010000104.1:0-8541 GCA_964654345.1 uncultured Methylomarinum sp. | reverse complement strand
CGCTAACTCATTGGGTTTATTTTCTAATGATTGCTTGACCTGTTGTTCAGCAGCAACATAGTCCTCTTCCGCTAAATAAACACCCACAGCTAGACCCACTGAATCAATATGACTTGAGTCTATAGCCAAAGCCTTTTTGGCTTCTGCCAAGGCAGATATTGTATCCCCTTGCTTTAATAGAACGGCACCATTTAATGCAATGACATCGGGGTCATCCACTTTTTTCTCAGATAACAACTTGATTTCTAACGCCGCTTGGTCAAGATTTCCTCCTAACAAATAGAGTTTTGCTAGTTTCAACCTTGCCTTATCGTTTTCTGGATCCAGTTTTAAAGTTTGAGCAAGGTGGGTATACATTTCTTTCCAGTTTCGCTCTTTTTCATTCACCAATGACAAATAATAATAAGCTTCGGGTAATTTATTATTAATTTGTATCGCATTTTTTAATTCAAGCTTGGCCTTGTCATAATTTTCTTTCTCATAATATGATTTTGCACTCGATAAATACTCTAACGATCGCTCAGAGGAATCTCCACATCCTTGCAAAATAAAAGCACAGGCTAAAAAGAACAATTTATTTTTATTTCTCATTCAAAATCCTTTGTTATTCTGATCATTCACAGTTCAATAGCTTATTTAATTAAATGATGCTGTTTATGTAAGTTTAGCTAGTAGTGCGACAAAGCCTTTTGAACTTTAAATACCACTAATTCTATTTCACGATGCTTTAATCATTACGATGGAATGATGTAAAAACAACCCAACATCCAAAATTGGCTGTACAAACAACTGCATAGTATACTACCTCCTCAATAACTTGTAATGGACTTAGACTTGTAATTATTTAAAAGATAACAATGCGACAACAGGATAATGATCGGCTCCCCCGCTATCTTGAACAACATAAGAAATATGTGAAACAAAATGTTTACTGTGAAAAATATGATCAATTCGCATAAATGGAGTAATCATACCTAACCTTCTAGCATTTGACGGAAATGTAAAGCCAAAACCAAAACCAGACTCTTCAAAAGCATCACTGAGATACTCCTTTAACAGAACGCAGGGGTAATTAATACCTGTAGCATTAAAATCTCCGGCAACTAAAACAGGCAGTTGTTCACTAGAGACTTGTTTAACCAATTTTTCTACTGATTCATATTGTATATCCGTATCAAAGATTGATTTTTGTAAATGTACGTTCCAAACTCGGACACTTTTTCCTGAAATTTCAATTGTTATTTGAGGCGTTTTCTCTCCTTTTTTTTCTCGTGTTACAATTATATGTTTACTTACGATCAAGCCCCTTTGTTTATCCATAAAAAAATGATACTTATTATAGTATGCTGCTAATATTTTCAATAGAAGACCACTGTCAGAAATAGAAATTTCTTGTATAAATAGGATATCAGGGCTCTCTTTTTGAATGACCTGGGCAACTGCTTTAATATTACGATTTCTACCCATTTTACTATAGGTCATAACTTTGTATATTGGCTGATTCGAGGGAATTTCCAACTGTGGTTGAAGAAAAAACTGTAGGTTCGGATAAGCAATAAAAGAAAATAAAAGTAAAATAGAAATTGCTAAATATATCTGTTTTAAAAAAAGAGCTATTACAAATAGAATAAACAAAATACTTAATAGCCAAGGTACTACATAACTAAGCAAGCGTACAATAGTATATTGCTCGCCTGTTAAACTAAAAAACACGAACCAACATAAAACGATAGAAAAAAGAACCCAAAGAAAATAACAAGTTATTTTTAGCATAAGTTTCAGATATAAAGTTACTAAATTGAAAGTCACTCCTTTCAATAAGAGACCTCATGAATATTAAAAAAATTTTTATAGTAAATGAGAATTAGATAGCAAATTGAAGAAAATATAACTATATACTACCTCTCAGTTGTAGAAAAAAACAGTTATAGGTTCTATTCTGACCATGTGCTTTAAATTTTCTTTAGGTGTAGAAAGTGTATTATTACTTTATTAAACCATTTAAATCACAGGCTAGAATATACTACTGCTTTATTTTTTTCATGATTTAAGGCTTTAGCTTTGTTATCCAAATTTAATGGTAATTATTATGAAAAAAATTTTATTCCTATTTTGTATTGGTTTTTTAGTAGGATGTAATAACCAACAACAATCTTCTCTACAAGAATCAATCAATAATCTAATTTTATTAAACCCTCCGTCTGCAGGTGGATCAATGACTTTTTATGTCGATCCAATTTATGGCCGTATGGATAATCCCGGAACATCTGACTTTCCTTGGCGTACTTTAGAGGAAGTTTTGAAAAATCGATTTATTAAAACTAAAGATCAGACTGGAACACTTATTAATCCAAGTGGTATAGTTCACGCGGGCGATACAATAATTTTACGCTCTGGATATCATGGGCATGTACTAATAAAAAATGCATATAATGATAAGAACATTACGATAAAAGCTGAAGAAGGAGCAGAAGCTAGAATTAGCGAACTAGAGATTGTATCAGCAAAAAACTGGGTATTTAGTCAGTTAATAATAAGCCCTGAGTTTTCCGATGGCAAAATAAGAACTAATTCAATTGTCTCTATTGGCGCAAGTGGCTATTTTGGAAAAACAAATAATATAAAAATACTTAATTCATATATTTATTCTATTTCAGAACCCGAAAAGCTTAGCAAACAAGGTTGGTTAGCTAAGGCAAAAATAGGGATCATGATGGGGAAAGATGCAAAAAAGATAATCATAAGGAATAACTTCGTTAGTGGAATAAGCTTTGGAATAACTTCGCTTGCTCCTGAATCAATAATTGAAGGTAACGTTGTTACAAATTTTTCTCATGATGGTTTAAGAGCAACTGCTAGTAATAATTTGTTTAAATACAACATTGTCAAAAATAATTATATTATTGATGATAATCACCCTGATGGAATTCAAGGATTTGCTTATAATACTGTAGATTTACAAAACGTATCTTTTGTTGGAAATATAGTTTTGAATAGAGATAAAACTGGAATTACATTTCCAGGACCTCTACAAGGCATGGGTTTTTTTGACGGCCCTTTTAATGATTTTCTTTTCCAAGAAAACTTAGTTATGTCCTTTACTTGGCATGGTTTTTCACTCTATGACTCTGTTAGCAGTAAAATACAAGATAATATTGTATTCACACCCAGTCAAAATGAAGATAATATATATACAAGAATGATGTTAGGGACAAAAAATAAAGGTGGAAATATAGACAATGTTTTTATTGGTAATAAAGCCCACCAATATATCTTTTCAGAAGATGATAACTCAGTCAAAGCATTTAATAATAAACTTAAGAAAGGTTCACGAACAAGTGAAGCTGAGTTTATGACTAGACTCCGTTTAAAATTGAAAGATATTAATGAAAACTTTGGTGAGATACATGAGTTATCTAATAGAAATCGGATAAACCCTGAGTTTTTAGAATATGGACCCGCTATTTTGTTTGAAGGATAATTAATAATTTTTGAAGATAAGTCAACTTAGGAAGGTACACGAAAATAGGCTTGGCAACCGTACTTAAACATACAAAGGTAGCAGTATATTTAAGTAATGCAGGAACAATACAATTGCTAAAAAAATGGGCACCTCTATTAATTGTGGATAAGAAATTTGAGAACCTAAACATTCAAGATCAAGGAAAATTCTGTTCGTAATACAAGCTATTGCGAAGGATTTCAATCCAGAGATTGGACATTTTTGACTCAATTTTCATTCATCAATTATATAGAGCTGCTCATATATAAACGTAAGAAAAAAAGACAATAATATATCCTGCGGCGACTCAACCCTTAAGAAGTATAGAAGCCATGCAGATAAATCCATTGCGCATATACAAAGATATAACTGGGGGGGGGTAGATAAATTTCGTAAAGACAGCTGAACTCATTTTGTATTCATACAAATACTAAAGAAAATAGGTTTTTATTCTAAATATTGAGCCACTGAGTACTAAAAATATTTTCATTTCACATCTTAATACTGATCTGTTATCGCAGGTAATCGTCTTAATAATCTAATCATAGACTCATAGTTTTGACCGTAGCATTGGTGAACAACCTCACAAAGGAATAAATTAAAACTTTCATGATGAACAAGGTATCAAAATAACAATGAGCAATATAGAAAAAAAAGCATTAATTACCAGCAACTCATTATTAGCAAAGAACACTCTCTGGAACACACTAGGTCTCGTTTTACCTCTTGTTGTGGGTCTTTTTGCTATGCCGCTCTTGATTCATGGACTTGGAACTGAACGCTTTGGTGTATTAACACTTGCCTGGATGGTTATCGGGTATTTTAGTATCTTTGATTTCGGTTTGGGCCGAGCTTTAACCAAACTTGTAGCTGAATGTTTAGGCAAGGATGATGAAGAATCCGTTCCTTCCTTATTCTGGACAGTAATGATATTAATGGTCAGTATCGGAGTATTTGGCTCAATAATTGTTGGTTTTTTGATAGAAAATTTGGTTTTTCATTGGTTAAACATAGATCAATTTTTACAGCAAGAATCACTAAATGCTTTCTATATCTTAACCCTGTCAATCCCATTTGTTATTGCAACAACTGGATTACGTGGAGTACTTGAGGCATACCAGGAATTTGTAATTATAAATATAATCCGCATTCCACTTGGATTATTAACATTTCTTGGCCCATTAGCCGTTCTTCCATTTACAAATTCTCTTGATGTAATAGTAATCGTTCTTCTTCTAGGACGTTTGTTTGGCGTTTTTGCCTACTATCACTATTGTATTAAAAAAGTTCCAGCAATCAGGAAGGAAATAATCTTTGATAAACATATTGTTAAACCTGCTTTGAGTTTTGGAGGCTGGATGACAATAAGTAATGTCATTGGCCCATTAATGGTTTATCTTGATCGTTTTTTAATTGGATCAGTACTAACAATGACTGCCGTCTCATATTACGTAGCTCCATACGAGATGGTCACTAAATTATGGATGATTCCCATGGGATTAATTGGCGTTCTTTTCCCAGCTTTTTCAACCATGCTTAGCTCAGATAGAAATAAAGCCATCTCTTTTTTTAATCTAGGGGTAGATGCAATATTTTATTTCATGTTCCCTATTTTTTTAATCATTAACTTATTCGCCTTTGAAGGAATTACTATCTGGTTAGGAAGTGATTTTGCTGAAAATAGCACTTCAATAATGCAATGGATATCAATAGGTGTATTTCTTAATTGCGTCGGCAGGATGCCATATATATTAATTCAAAGTGCGGGGCGTCCAGACTTGACTGCCAAACTTTTTCTTCTAGAACTCCCCCCATATATATTTGCACTTTGGTATGCTCTTAATATTTTTGGAATAGAAGGTGCGGCAATAGTATGGATGGTGAGAGTCGCCATTGATACACTTGCAATATTTAAGTTAAGTTCGATACCTGTTAAAGAAACCAAAAAGTTTTACAATGCTTCAATAGGCAAACTATTTTTCGCAGTTTCAATACTTTTTTCTGTTACTTATGTCCAAGGGATGATACTGAAAGGAATTATATTTTTAGTATTCATTATCTTATACTCATTGTTAGTCTGGAAAATTGGATTCACACCCAATGCAAGAAAAAAAGTAACCCGTTTTTTTTACAAAAACAAATTGAGATCCTTTTTAGGACGACTAAAAAAAGATTTTTTGAATGATATCGCAGTATATTCTGCTCCACAATTTATGGCGCATGATAAACGTTACAAAGATGATGAAATTGGGGAATACACTTATGGTAGTCCAAAAATAGTTCGCTTTGGCAACAAAACCAAATTAAAAATTGGAAAATATTGTTCAATCGCAGAAAATGTTACAATCCTTTTAGGTGGAGGACACCGCATAGACTGGGTTACAACTTACCCATTGCCAGTCCTTTTTGATCAATTAAAACATGTTAAGGGTCATCCATCAACAAAAGGAGATATTGAAATTGGTCATGATGTTTGGATTGGTTATGGAACCACTATTTTGTCAGGTGTTAAAATTGGCAATGGTTCCGTTATTGCCACAAACTCTACTGTAACGAGCGATGTTCCACCTTATTCTATCGTAGGTGGAACACCAGCTAAATTAATAAAGTATCGATTTGATACTGAAACTATAAAAAGCCTTCAGAAAATTAGCTGGTGGAATTGGAAGCATAAAGAAATTTTGGATCGGGGTGAAAGGCTATTATCTGATGATATTTTGTCTTTTATTCATAGCTATGAAACAGGTAAGAATAAAATATGAATTCTGGAAAAGAGCAATATTTTCAACATGTAAGAACAGAACTTATTGAAGAAATCCCTATTGGAAATCATCGTATACTAGAAGTGGGATGCGCAGAAGGCTCAACTTGTGCCGCTTTGAAAAGTAAAGGTTGTGCAACAGTTGTAGTAGGAATTGAATTAGATCCTGTTGCCGCCACAAGTGCAGAACAAAAACTTGACCATGTCGTTTGTGGTGATATAGAAACTTTAACACTTCATAAGCCTTGGTTTGCAGAGGAGTCCTTTGATTACATTATTTGTGGTGATGTTCTTGAGCACCTCAGAGATCCGTGGGGACAATTAGACAGGATATTGAAGCTACTTGCCCCAGGGGGAAAGCTCATCATTTCATTACCCAATATACGTTATTATGGAGTAACTTTCCCTTTGATATTTCGCGATGAATGGACTTATACTGATTCAGGAATTTTAGACTCAACACATTATCGTTTTTTTACAAAATCTACAAGCATCCAAATGCTACTATCAGCTGGCCTTGTGAATATAAGTTACAACTCTATAATCCATAAACGTCGTGATAGATTACTAAACCTTGTATCATTCGGCCTCTTAACTGGTTTAGTTACCCCCCAATGGGTTTTAACTGGCACAAAAACACCTAAATAGCTTTTAATCATTAATTCAGACTTAGCTTAATTCTTAGAACTCATTTTTTTATCAAACGAATTAAATTCACATCACTTTATGAAAAAATGTTTTAAAATTAAGTTTTCTCTTTATCACTCTGTTTTCAATCTGTAATCAAGAAATAGTATGAACAAATTGGAAACTAAAAAAGTATCAATCCGAGACCTACCAATGCCTATTGTATTGATGTTGGTCACTATTGCCATGCCTGAAGAGCTGTCTTTCTTTGTGGGTCAACTAAGAATTACACCCACCCGGCTAATATTGTTGATACTTTTTTTTTCTATCATTTCAAAAATTTTATCTAGAAAAAAAGAATTACATGAGCGTTATTTAATAGGGTTCTCACTTTGGGTATTAATTTCTTTGGCTTTTAATCATGGCCCTCAGTCAGCTCTGGAAAGTGGAGGAGTATTTGTACTAGAAATTATAATTAGTTATTATGTTGCTAAAATATACATTCAAAAAGATATTCATATTTATAGCCTATTAAAACTGTTTAGGTTCATTACAATGGGGCTGTTACCATTTCTAATCATCGAAAATGTGACAGGAAAACACCTTATCCATGATTTTTTTAGAGCTGGCACTGGGTTTTCTATCCCTTTAAAGGATGAAGTTCGTATGGGATTAACTAGGGCATACGGCCCATTTAGTCATCCAATTTTATCAGGGGTTTTTTTCTCAACATTTCTTGGTTTTATCTGGTATAGCTCAAAACTTAAGTTTTTAAACAAACTTAAACAACTAATTTTTCTTATCATTGCAGTGTTAACTGCATTATCTTCAGCACCCATGTTAGCAGTGATAATTCAGATTTCTGCTATTTTTTGGAACTGGTATGCACGATTAAATAAAAAAAGATGGAAAACTGTTGCTTATGGTATAGCAACTGTTTATATATTTTTGTCATTTTGGTCTGATTCCACGCCATTAATGGCTATTTTAAGACGAATAACATTAGACCCTCAAACAGCATATTTTCGAACTTTAATATGGACTTATGGTTCTGATGAAGTAATAAGACATCCAATTATGGGTATAGGGTTTAATGATTGGGTTCGCCCTATATGGATGCATACAGCTTCTGTTGATAGCTTTTTTTTAGTTCAGGCAATGCGCCATGGATTTGTTGGCGTATTACTATTGATACTTTCAATATTTTTTCTGGTAAAAAAAATGGTGTCATTTATAAATCATAAGGAAACCTCAAAGTTACAAATGATTACTACAGGATGGATAGTTTCCATGATTTCATTAGTATTAATGGGCTTTACAGTTGATTTTTTTGGAACCAACCGTCCTTTATTCTTTTTTATGATGGGAATAGGAGCTTCAATATTAAAAATGCAGCAACTAGCCATTAAAAAATGATCAATTAATATACTACTACGAAGTAAAAATGCCGTGATTCTATCCTAAACACAACACTAACCAATATTTTACTCCCGAAACTAACCAGCAAGGAAGCTAGATAAGTACCCAAGTAAAATTAATTTAACAATTTTACACGGGATTTTTTTGATTTTACTTGGGTACTTATATTTGACCCATAATTAAAAGAGGCGCTTAATTATAAAAATAAATTCAAAGAAAACTCGAAATCAAA
>CAZZIX010000103.1:0-8559 GCA_964654345.1 uncultured Methylomarinum sp. | reverse complement strand
GAAACCAAAATGAAAGGTTAGGGAACCTCTGATTAATTTCACCGTTCGTGGTGAGCCTGTCGAACCATGAATGGCGACTGTAGTAAAATCATAGCCTTACATATTTTGTCCTTCGACAAACTCAGGACGAACGGAATTAATCAGAGGTTCCCTAGCAAATAGTTTTTACTCTGACCCCAAATATCCCAACTGGGCTGGCGCATCACCCTCGGATTGATTGCACCTCTGAGCATCGCCTTTATGGTTCTTTGAGATGGGACACCGGAAAATCGGTTGGACAACCTCCGCGGCAAGCTAAATAAACGTACCAAATCCCTGTCCACCCTTCGACAACGTGTATTGGGCCAGTATTATTGGTATTAGCCATGCAGCGATTAGCATGCCATTAAAGCAAAGGCGGCAGTTGTGTCAGGAGAAGTCCCTCGAAGAAGCTATATTGGCACTTTGACGAACGTCTCCCAAGCAAAAAGCAAATAAATATAGATGGCATCTGTATAGTGCTATAAATAAAAGGTATAATTGCCCGTGCAACCAGGCAGCAAAAAATTTGCTGGATGCTTGCGTCCAAATATTACAAAATAATGACTATAAATACGGACTAGAAGAATAATTATTGTCCAGCTAAATAAGCCAATTTTTTACAGCTCTTATCCAATATGTCGAATGCTCGCCTGCTATCACTAAACACGTATCACTACCGTAGAGGTGGTTCTGATGCTGTGTTCTTTGACCACGACAATTTGTTCCGTAGCGCCGGCTGGGAAACTGCGATGTTTGCCATGCACCACCCAAATAATGAGCCCAGCCCATGGTCGGAATACTTTGCCGATGAACTTGAATTTGGCCATGCCTATTCAATCTGGCAAAAACTGCATATGGCAGGTAAGGTAATTTATTCCTTGGAAGCAAGAAACAAGCTGGAAAAATTACTGAACAATTTCAAACCTGATATTGCCCATGCACACTGTATTTATCATCATCTTTCACCTTCAGTGTTGTCCCTTCTTCATGAAAGGGGCATACCCACGGTAATGACCGCCCATGATCTTAAGCTGGCTTGCCCGGCATACAAGATGCTTAACAAACAGGGTATTTGTGAAAAATGTAAAAATGGTAATTTATTACATCTTGTAAAAAACCGTTGTATTCATAATTCCCTTGCAACAAGTACATTAGTCGCTGTTGAATCTGCAGTTCACAAATCATTAGGGTTGTATAAAAAGAATCTGGATCGAGTTGTCGCCCCCAGTAAGTTTTTCAGGGCTAAATTAATAGAGTGGGGATGGAAGCCTGAACAGCTTGCCTATATCCCGAACTATGTTGATATTGAGCGATATACACCACAACCCGAACCAGGTGACTATTTTCTTTATTTTGGCCGGTTAGCACCAGAGAAAGGTGTCGATAGCCTGATAAGAGCTGCATCGCTGGCAGGTGTTAAATTGCGAATCGCTGGAACTGGACCTTATGAAGCCGAATTGAAAGCTCTGGCTACAGAGAATCAAGAACAAATTGAATTTCTTGGTTATTGTTCTGGTGATAAATTATGGAGTCTAATCCGTGAGGCTCGTGCTGTTGTACTTCCATCTCAATGGTACGAGAATGCCCCCATAAGTATTCTTGAAGCCTATGCAAGCGGAAAACCTGTTATTGGCGCTAATATTGGTGGAATACCTGAAATAATCAATGAAAACGTAACCGGTTTTTTATATGATAGTGGTAACATTGAAGAACTGTCTAAGTGTTTGGTGGGCCTGAAAAAAATGCCTTCCAGTGCAATTTATGACATGGGTGTTCAAGCCAGAACTTATGTTAGCCAGCACTTTACCAGAGAGATTTATCTTAATAAGATGCTGGAGCTATATGCTTCAATTCGTTAGATGTGAGTGCGCTCACTCCCAGAGAGTGTTAATAATAATTTAAGTTAGGAAGGATATTATCAAGATGAAAAAGATTTATATAGCGGGTTGTGGTGGGATGTTAGGCGAAGCGTTTTACCATACATTCAAAGAGACATATGAATTGAAAACAACAGATATTGATGTTAACGATGACTGGTTAAGTTATTGTGATTTTCGTGATCTCGATGCATACAAAAAAGATGTAATTGATTTTAAACCAGATTATCTTTTCCATCTTGGCGCATTTACAGATTTGGAATATTGTGAAAATAATATCGATGACACATACATGACAAATACAATTTCTGTTGAAAATGCAGTATATATTTCCAATCAACTAGGCATACCTCTTCTCTATATAAGTACAGCAGGGATTTTTGATGGAAGACAGGAATTGTACGATGACTGGGATTTACCCAATCCACTTGGCCACTATGCCAGGTCAAAGTATGCCGGCGAGTTGTACGTCAAGGAAAATTCGCCTAAACACCTGGTTTGCAGGGCTGGCTGGATGATGGGTGGTGGACCCAAAAAAGATAAGAAATTTATTCAAAAAATAATGAAGCAATTAAAGGATGGCAAGCAAGAGCTACACATAGTTACAGATAAGCTTGGTACACCTACATACACATTTGATTTTGCAAAAAATGTAAAACATCTATTAGAGCAGGAGCTGTGGGGGCTTTACAATATGGTTTGTGAAGGCGCCACAAGCAGGCTGGAAGTTGCTAAAGAACTAATATCAATTTTAGGACTCAATGACAAAATAAAAATCAATGAAGTTTCCTCTGATTATTTTAAAAAAGAATACTTTGCAGACCGCCCTGATTCTGAACGCCTGGTTAACATGAAATTAAAACTTCGTAAGGCCGACATGATGAGAGATTGGAAAGAGGCGCTAAAGGAATATGTCGATAGTGCATATAAAAATTATTTGTAAATAATATGTATAGACATTATGAATAGTAAACGAATAGCAGCCTTTGGATTTAGATCTATCCCACCACAAGCAGGATGCGCAGGGGCCGATAAATTTGCTGAAGAGCTATTTACACGATTAGTCGAAAAAGGCTTTGAAGTCACCGCATACAATCGACTGTATAATAATGCAGTTCCTGAAAATAATACTTACAAGGGAATAAATATAGTTAGCATCAAAACGACAAATAAAAAAGGTTTTGATACGCTGCTTCATTCATTTAAAACAACCTGGCATATTATTCGTAAAAATACCGGAGACATTGTTCATATTCAGAACGGTGGCAATAGCATGTGGGGCTTGTTTCTACGCCTGGCAGGAAAAAGGGTGTTTATCAGTCAGGATGGCGTCGACTGGAAACGGGATAAATGGCCATGGTATGGAAAACTGTATTTGTACATATCATCCATAATTACGGCTTATGTCCCGAATTCGGTAATTTTTGATAATGTTTTTGTCAAAGAAATATTTGAGAAAAAATTTAAAAAGAAATTTAATTTCATACCGTTTGGCAGTGAAGTTAGAACTGATTTCGAAGAGTCAAAAATTCTCGAAAAACTTGAGCTAGTACCAAATGAGTATTTTCTTTTTGTGGGGCGATTTATACCAGACAAGGGATTGCAATATTTAATTCCCGCATTTGAAAATATTGAAACTGATAAGAAACTTGTCCTGGTTGGCGGGTCACCAAATCCATCAGAATTCGAGTCCGGTCTTCGCTCGACAACGGATGAAAGAATATTATTCCCCGGTTTTATATATGGCGCCGATTCCAATGCGTTAATGAAGAATGCTTATGCATATATACAGCCATCTGATGTTGAAGGGTTATCGCCCGTTATTTTAGAAAATATGGGTCTGGAAACGCCGGTAATATGCAGCGATATAGAGGAAAATATCTATGTGGTTGACGATACGGCGTTAACATTCAAACAGGGTGATACCGATGATTTGAAAAAAGTTCTGGAATTTTCTCTTGAACATCCAGATGTGATTGAAAAAAATGCCATTAAGGCAAAGGCCAGAACAGATAAGCTGTTTACCTGGGATGTGGTAACAAACCAGCACATAGAACTTTTCAGTTCAAAATAAATATCAATAAATTTACAACCTTAGCTTAATTTGCAAATTTTATGGCACAAAATAATGCACCATTCTTCATTTTAGGAACCCAGCGTTCGGGAACAACGTTATTGCGTCTTATTTTAAATTCGCATTCTGATGTTGCAATTCCTGAAGAGGCACGATTTCTTACGCCGCTATTAAATAAAAAATATGCAAATCGTAAAATGACGGGCACCGAACTGATTAATGTAATAAATTATTTACGCGCTAACGAGCAATTCAAGCATTGGAACTATGATGAAACGGAATTTTTCACTTTTTTAGAATCAGTAAATGAGCTCAGCCTTTCAGAACTTATATCAAAAATGTATCAAAGTTATACCAAAAGTGAAGGTAAAATCCGATGGGGTGATAAGAGCCTGTTCTTTGGTGCTGTAGAGTTATTTAAAAATTTCTTTCCAGAAGCTTATTATATACATATTGTGCGTGATGGACGAGATGTATTCAGTAGCTGGCGCAATATGGATTCGAGTAAAAATCACCCCGCTGTAATGGCAATTGACTGGAGCTACAAGCTACACAAGATTGAACAATTCTTTGAAAAGCTTCCGGCGGGGCATAGCATGACTATTCGTTATGAAGATCTTCTATCAAACCCTCTTTCGATTACGCAGAAGATTTGTAAGTTTCTTGACCTTGAATTTGAAGAAAACATGCTGGAATTCCATAAGACAAGCCACAAATATATTGGCGAGCATCATTCATCATTAATATTTAATGCTATTGATAATACTAATTTTGAAAAATGGAGAAATAAATTATCAATGCAAGAGATAAAATCATATGAACTTTTTGCACACCGTTACCTGAAAAAGTATGGGTACAGATTTTCAGATGATAGAATTACACCTTACCAGATGATAAAAGCATTTTTAGATTTAAGTGTTGGCTTGCCAAAACGCATTGGGCAGATTGTTTTTGCGCACTGGTCTTATCGGCGTGCCCTTAAACGAGGTGAGGCAACAAAATCAATTAAGGTTGGTTTAATGCCAAAAAATGAATCTCAGGAATAAGGTTGAAAGCAGTACAGAGCAAAAAGTTTTATGTCGACATCCATGGTATGATTATTGATTTAATCTCTACGGGGTAAATTCCCCGCTGCTTGCAGCGAAAAACTGTAGGAGTGGACTTGCCTTCGAACAGCTTGAAATTTAGCAAATCGGTTTCGCGGGTATTTTGCGCAAACCCACTCCGATTTAATACCCCACAGCATGTTACGGGGTAATTTATTAAGTCGGGTGTTTGTAGTTATTTCTAAGCACCCCAAATAAAAGCTACGGTCGGAAAATGACATGAGAAGCTACAATGATAAAAACTAGAACAATACAGTTACCCGAACCCAGAAATGTTTTTTACTACTTCGCTGGTTTCGCTATTCTTTTCCTTAATAAAATTCGACATGGCCTTAAAGGATACCAGACTCCTCGCACATTCCCAATATCGGAAATCAATCAAGCCGTCAGCTATGATTTAAACGTAGTTAACCATTGGCAAGCTGTATTTGAGGAATATACAGGCAAAGCCTGCGACCTTACCGGCAGGACAATTCTGGAACTCGGTCCAGGGGCTGATCTTGGCATCGGGCTAATAACTCTGGCTCGCGGAGCGCGAAAATACAACGCCCTGGATATCAATAATCTGGTCGAGAGCGTTCCGGATACTTTCTACAGTAGTTTGTTCGATACAATGAAAGAATCAGGTATTGGAGACACATTAATTAATGTGCTGCAGACACAATTGAATGTGACGCGTGAAGGTCGGAATGATCGTCTAAATTATGTTTGCCGGAAGGACTTTAATGTCACGACTTTTGCGGATGAAGGTATCGACACTGTATTTAGCCAGGCCGCTTTCGAACATTTTGATGATATTAGTCATACATTTTCACAACTCAGCGAAACGGTCAAATCTGGCACGATACTGATTGCCGAAATTGATTTAAATACTCATACACGCTGGATTCGAGACGTCGACCCTCTGAACATATATCGGTATAGTGATTTTATTTACAACTTGTTCCACTTTCCCGGATCTCCTAATCGCCTTCGACCTGCCGAGTATGTACAAATATTGGAACAACAGGGTTGGCAGAATATACAGATAAAACCTTTGGTACGTGTCAGTGAAAATTATTTGGAAAAAACACGTTCCAGTCTTGCCGCAAGGTTTCGACAAGATAAAGCTGAGATTGAATATCTTAGCGTAGTAATTTGCGCAACAAAAATATAATCATATATGATAGTTTAGAGTCTCTATATTTATTGAACCCTTGGAACTATTATTCATACCTTATAAGTAATTTCCTAATCTATTTAGATTTATCTTCTTGCATACATAGGAATTGATGAAGGCGTGATGGATTAAAAGTAAATGATAAACTTCTCAGGGCGTATAACAGTCACGGCAGTAATGGTGAAGCTTTCTTTCTTTAAGGGACCGTCTTAACTCCTTTATCGTTTCCCCATTCCATAGGTTCATGAACGGGGTTTCCAGAATATTGCCGAAGTTTATTATTTCCGGGTCAGCTAAGAGACAGCAGGGAGCCATTCGTCCATCAGTAGCTATAAACCCGGCCTGCCAGGGCCAGACGCAGGGCTTATCAGAAGTGAACCGGGTCTTTCTGATGTATACGAAATTAAGCCCTTTTTCTTTGGCCTTGTTCTGAGCCTCCTGCACAATGTCAGCAACTTTTTTTGCCTGATCAGACAGAGACTTTTCCTTCATCTTTTCCCTGAACTCGTCCTTGCCCCAGAACGTTAAATCCGGCTGCAGAGTTAGTGAATCCACTCCTAATTCAACCGCAAGATCGACCATCCTGGGAAGCTCGTAGATATTATCGCCTATCCCGACCATCCACAGGTCGATGAAGGGATCTCCTTTGGTCGTTCGGGCCTTGATAAGGTTTTTGATCCCTTCCAGAGTTTTATCAAAATCAGCTCGCCTGCGGATATTTTCATAGGTCTCTTTAGTGGCGCCGTCCAGAGAAACATAGATTCTGCTGAGCCCGCTGTCTATGAGTTTCTTTGCGGTCTCTTCTTTAATGAATGTTGCGTTCAGTGTCGTGGTGACGGCAATATCTTTTTCGTTAGCGTAGCTCACCATTTTAAGAAACTCCGGTGCAAGCAGGGGTTCTCCCATGCCCTGTATTGTGACTCTCAGCAGGGTCGGGACGCAGTCGATTATTTTTTTAAAATCCTCAAATGATATGGTCTTGCTCTCTCTCTGTTCCCTGATTTTTTCGGAATGGCACATGATGCATCGTAAGTTGCAGTAGACGGTCGGCTCAATATCCAGCGTCCAAGGCATAAAGGGATTGTGGATCGGCTGAAATCGATTCGAGTAAAGCCTTGCACCCAACATATTTAAAAGCCGCAGGGGGTGTTTCAGGTTCTTTTTCAAAAAGGGCAGGTTGGTCTCAAGCTTCTGCCGGATATTCTTTTCTCCCCAAGAAAGCTTCATAGAATATTCTCCAATAAGTTTAGATGCTGTATTACCCACAGATAATATAATTCAACACCAATGCTTCCAGCTTTTCGGCAAGATCGCCTCATGGTAGGCATTTTGTCACAGGTAAGCCTGTGATGAAGTTTAATAGGATGGCAGGCATCGAAGTAAGCGGGAAATTGGTATATCACTTACGCTCATATGTGTTAATGTTATTATTATTTTTAAGCCATCTTTAATATGACATTTCACTACTGTCTTGTTAACTTTCATATCAACCTCCCTGTCAATATTAAATCTACACCCATCTACCGCTAACATGAAACTTTAAAGCATGCTGATTATTTTGCGCTTACGGTATATAGTCAGAAAAATAAACGGTTTGCCGTCAAATTCATCCTGAAACAACTCTTTTTTTATATTTCAAATAATTCTTTTCTTAACAAGCTACCCATAATTATTCTCATTTTTGGCCTCCCTAACCCCACGGCGACAGTGCATCAGGTAAAACAACGACCAGAATATTAGTAGTGGGAGCACTGGATCAATCGAAGAATCTTGTTTTTGTAAGGAGCAACCACCACCGCCTCCACTTTGTATTTCTGGTGCTGAATCGGAATTCGAGGTTTCTGTTTCAGCAACATAATCCATATCTGGTGATGTTGGATCCAGGCCAACATCATATTCCAATTTGTCAGTTAGCCCATCATTATCATAATCACCATTTCCATCACGAGATAAAGTTTGAAAATTCTCTAATTCCCAGACATCAGCTATCCCATCTAAATCTCTATCATATACACCCGATTTTGTTATGTTATAAATTTCTACTTCTTTACCACCAGTATCAAGAATATAAAGGATGTTATCTTCAGATACCGCTACTGAAGCTGGCCATGCAAACTCACCTGGCCCACCCCAGCCAAATTCACCGAGCGAAGCAATATAACTTCCATCAAGATCAAATATCTGTATTCTGCTATTACCTGTATCAGCCACATATACTAAACCATCCCCGTCTACTTCAATGTCACTGGACTTTGAAAATTTAAACTCACTGGGACCGGAGCCTGCACTTCCCCACGCCAACAAAAAGTCCCCATCTTTTGT
>CAZZIX010000102.1:7239-8588 GCA_964654345.1 uncultured Methylomarinum sp. | reverse complement strand
AGGGCAGACGCATGATATTGCCTGGACAGCAGCTATTACCTTATTCACTGCTATTTTATGGGTAACAGAGGCCATTCCAATACCAGCAGCCTCATTAATCCCTTTTGCTCTATTTCCTTTTTCTGGGGTTCTTAGCCATAAAGAAGTTGCTTCAGCACTAGGAAATCATGTGATTTTATTACTAATGGGTGGATTTATGTTATCAAAATCATTAGAGAAAAGTGGGGTTCATAAACGCCTGGCCGTTTATATGGTCAAATTAGCAGGAGGAAATAGCAGTCGGCGTGTTGTTTTTGGTTTTATGTTGGCATCCGCTTTCTTAAGTATGTGGATTTCTAATACAGCGACTGTGTTAATGTTAATTCCTATCGCTTTAGCTGTATTACAAGATAGCGATGATGAAGCAATGGGAATTGCTTTAATTTTAGGCATTGCCTACGCTGCAAGTTTAGGAGGAGTAGGTACACCGATTGGCACACCGCCTAATATTATTTTTATGAGTGTTTATCAAGAAATCACAGGAAAAGAAATAGATTTTATTTCCTGGATGGAAATAGCACTGCCTATCGTTATAATCGGTATTCCTCTTATTGCATTTTGGCTAACTCGACATTTATCAAATAACCAAGGTTTTCATTTGCCAGAAATTGGCCGGTGGCGACAGGAAGAAAAACGAGTATTGATTGTTTTTGGCTTAATTGCGATGGCGTGGATAACGCGAAGAATCTGGAGTGAATGGTTTAACTTGAGTTCTGTTGGTGATAGCACTATTGCTTTATTGGGTGTTGTGTTAATGTTTATGATCCCCAGTGGTAAAAAACATGACACCTTATTAAATTGGGACACAGCGAAAGATATCCCGTGGGGTATGTTGTTATTATTTGCTGGAGGAATAGCTATTGCCAAGGCATTTACTGCATCAGGACTTAGTGAGCAATTAGGTAATGCTCTGAGTAGTCTATCTGCATTACCTTTATGGGTCTTAATAATATCTTTATGTTTATTTGTCACCTTCCTCACCGAAATTACCAGTAACACTGCAACAGCAACTTTACTTATGCCTGTATTAGCGGCTACGGGTATTGCTACAGGAATAGATCCAAAGCTATTAATGATTCCTGCCGCAATTAGTACCAGTTGTGCCTTTATGCTACCCGTTGCAACGGCTCCTAATGCCATTGCTTATGGAACAGGAAAATTTACAATTAAGGAAATGGCCAAGGAAGGGTTTGTACTAAATATTCTTATTGCCTTTTTAGTGAGTGGTGTTTGTTATTTTATGTTGTAGCATAGAAAGAAAATTATATTATTCGATAAGCACACTGATTAATAAACATCCCTAACATATC
>CAZZIX010000102.1:0-7139 GCA_964654345.1 uncultured Methylomarinum sp. | reverse complement strand
CTATTATCATCAACTAAATCTGCCATATAGGTTGAGCAGACACCTTTATGATCTCGATTATGGCTTTTGTATCGAACACTGGCCACTGTTAAATGTACGCTTTCTGGATACATTTTTCCGCTGGAAGAGATAGAGTAAGCACGATGTTGTAACGGTTTTAACAGTGCGATAAATTCAGCGGCTGAAATTTCTATCGTTGGGAATTGTAATAGCAAGTCTAGCGTGTCACGCCCCCAAAGATAATCAGATAGCTTGTTTTTATCTTCAGATTGCAACAATTCATTTAATTTTTGATCCCCAGATCGCTTTGCAATTTCTTGCAATAAACCTTTGTTTGGCAACTTAATTTCAAAATGAGAGCGTAAAGCTTCTGATAGCGTCATAAGTTCGCTATTCACAGGCAATTCTTCATCGCCATTACAGTTAATTGCCTTGATAATATTAGCGACTAACTTTGGGCAGTTTTGGGGGATTACATTAAGCGCATCACCGGCTTCATAAGTTAAACCAGAGCCTTCTAAGGAAAATTCGAAATGCCGTGTTTCTTTTGAAGATTTTTCAGCGGTAAGCAAACGATTGGTGTATATTTTTGTAACAAACGGGTTTTTACGGTTGTATTTTGGTTTACTATTTTCACTTGTTTGGTTTCCTGTCAGCGTGACTGCAGCACCTTCTGCCATCATAGGAATAACACTGCTAATCCATGATTCTGCAAGCTCATCAAAATCAACGTCACAATCTATTCGATCATAGAGACGATTTGCACCGAGTTCAGATAAACGATTATCCCAATCAATACCAGCCTTGCAGTATAGATCGTAACTTGTATCGCCCAGTGCCAAAACAGAATATTTTGTTAGTTCCATTTTGGGGGCAGAGTCAACTGAAATAGCATCCCAGAGTAGTTGTGCATTATCAGGCATTTCACCTTCACCATAAGTGCTAGTGATAATGAGTAGGTATTCCATTGTCACCAAAGCATCAAGCTCAAGTTCATCCATACTTTTTACATTAGCTAATAAACCATGTTTCTTGGCCGAAGCTGCTGCATCATTAGCGACAGACTCGGAATTACCTGTTTGAGTCCCATAAATAATGTTAATGGTGCGCGCATCTGATTGATCGACTGAATTTGCACTTTGCAGCATATGACTGTGCATACCGGCAAAAAAGCCACCCAGCCAAGCTTTTTGCTGATCGCTATAGGGCGCATTTTGTGGAATATTAGGTGTTTTCATGTTTTTAGTAACTTGTTTGTTGTTTAGCCTGTCGCCATTAATAGTTTTGGTAAGTACCCAAGTAAAACCGTCAAAATAATTTTACTTGGGTACTTTTTATCAGTCAATTATGCTGCTTTATCTTCTTCCAGCATGGTTTTGACAATATCAAGACTGGCTAATTCTGCAATATATTCTTCAATATCCGGTACCTCTGCTAATGCTATTTTATTAACTTGGCTCTGTCTAATAATCCAGGCGGTTGAACCAATAGAATAAATGCTTTGTACATCACGTTGAATTAATGCAGTTTTGTAATCATTTAATCTTTTTTCTGCTAATAGTGCTGCTAGTTGTTCATCCGTGTAATTACTGTAGGCTTCTCTAATGGTTTTGACTAAAGAATCTTGTAATTTACGTGGGCGTTGCGTTAACATTTTTTCAGCTTGGCGACTAATTTGCTCTTCAGTAATGTTTGATAGCCCAGACTTTTTTAGTTGATCTTTTGCGCAAGCTCTGTTTTTTTGAATTACTGAAAAACTGTTAACTAGCTTAAAAGTCAGATCAGAATCTATAGAGCCATAAACGGGAATCTGACCATCAAATAAAATTTGATTGTTTTGGGAGGCTTGCTTAACTTGTTTAATTTGGTTTTGGGCATAAGCGATCGATAATTCTTCAACCATGGCTTTACGATCTAGTTCTTTACTTAGGTATTCTGCAGTCTGAGTTTTATATAACCATAAAGGAATAGCAAATTTAAAGTGTTTGCGTTCACTTTTCCAGTTTTTAAGAATTTTTTTACCAATAATTGAATCAGTCGCTTCAATATGCTGTTCTAGCATAAACAAGATATACAGTTCGTGGGCTTTAGAAACGTCAGTTTCTTCAGTCAGGCTGCGAATCTCGACAGAGCTTGAGTCATACTGATCTTCTAAGTTATTTTTGGGGTCGTATTGGTAAGCGTTACCCCCCGACATGCCCGTACAAAACCCTTTACCAAACCCGCCAAGGTTGAGTACTGCACCATTAATCATATATTCACAAGCGAAGTCACCAACGCCTTCAACTACTGCCATTGCCCCAGAATTTCGGACACCAAAACGGTCCCCTGCTTCACCATTAATAAAAGTTTTGCCTCCCGTTGCGCCAAATAAAGCAAAATTACCAATAATAACGTTTTCACCCGGTGTTTTTGAGCCACCGCCAGGTGAACTAACAATAATAGTACCTCCACAGGCAGATTTCCCCACGCCATCATTACACGTGCCGTAATGTTCCATCCGCATTCCATCATTATTAAAGGCAGCAAAACTTTGACCGGCAGAACCGGTGGTGCGAATAATAATGCTACCCGGCGCTAAGTAACGACGATTGTGTTGATTTGTATAGATGATTTTTGATTCAGCTGCTTGTTGTTCAGTTATTTCATAAGCAAGCAGTCGTTCAATATCTATGGCTGTTTGTCCACCTACGGTTTTGTTGCGGTTGTTGAGTTTAAACATAGCCCCTTCAAAAATAATTTGTTTACCTTTGATGATTGAAGTTTTAATCTGATCAATCGTTTTATCGTCAATAGCAAAGTTTGCTTCCAGATAAATAGGATTGTCAATTTTTACTTCATCAACTTGAGCCAGTAATTTCCTAAAATCTAGTTGACCAACCATGGTTGGGTGATCAATCAAATGTAATAAATCAGCTTGGCCGCGAATTTCAGCAAGACTGCGATAACCTAAGCTGGCTAAAATTTCTCTTACTTCATGAGCCAGATTCAAAAAGTATTGGGCTAAAACACGAGGGTCGCCTTTAAATTCTTCGTGAATGGTTGTTAAGCCCGCAGGACATCTGACATTACAGTTTTTAGCCATAACACAACGTAGCATCATTAAAGCGGTGGTACCAAATTCAAATGAATCACCTCCCATAATAGCTGATTTAACAACATCCAGACCGCTTTGGTGTGCCGCACTGCATCGCAATATTATTTTGTCGCGTAAGCCATTAGCTGCAAGTGCTTGATGAACTTCAGCAATGCCGATTTCTGGTGACCGACCTGAATTTTTTAAGCTGGTAACGGCTGCTGCCCCTGTGCCGCCGGTATTACCCGCAACATTAATAACATCAGCACCGGCCTTTGCAACACCTACTGCAATGGTACCGATACCTTCGGATGAAACTAGTTTAACCACAACCCTAACTCTTGCTGCTTTAGCGTCATGGATTAATTGTCCAAGATCTTCAATTGAATAAGTATCATGATGTGGGGGAGGGCTAACCAATTCAACTTTAGGTGTGCCTCCGCGTAATGAAGCAATTTCAACTGAAACTTTTGCAGCTGGTAGTTGACCACCTTCACCTGGTTTTGCACCTTGAGCAATTTTAATTTCTATTTCTTCAATATTTTTATCTGCAAGATAACCTGCCCAAACACCAAAACGTCCTGAAGCAAATTGTTTGATTTTGCTAGACCTTATAGTATTAAATCGACTTGAATGTTCACCACCCTCACCGGAATTACTCATAGCCCCAGCAATGTTAGTGCCTTGAGCAACGGCTTCGTGAGCCTCTGCTAATAAAGCACCGTGGCTCATCGCACCAGAAGCTAAAACGGCTGTGATTTCATGTGCTGGTTGAACTTTTGATAGTTCAATTGGATTTCGTGCTGATTTAATAGTATTTAGATAATTACTGATTACACTAGCTGCACTTTTCGTCTTAATTTTTATTGTTTTATTATCTGTTGCTAAACTAAAATCTTTGTTTGAAAAGCGATTTTTTATATGTTGTGCAAGAGCCTCTAAACGTTTAGGTGATGAGTTTTCAGTCAGCGATAGAGAAAATCCTATCGCATTTGTATCTTCGACCTTTAAACCAAGAATCAAATAATTATTATTACCCAGTAAATTTTGTTGATTTAAAATACGATCAAAATCTTCCGTATTTTCAGCCTTACGAACATCAGCTGGAAAAGAGACAATGTCACGTATTGCAGCCGGTCGGCTACTACGTTCACGATAAAGTTCTTTGGTAAAACTTCGATAGGCCGGGGTAATACCAAATGCGTCAATTTGCTCAGGAGTACGTTTATCATATCCAAAATCAAGATAAGATGTATCGCTGGCCTGATCAGATTTATTCTCAGTATTTTGAGGGATATAAGAAATATCCTCATCCGTCATGTTGATATATTCTCTAACTGCTGTGTTACCAAAAGTATGTCCAGCGCCTTCTTGCCGTTCTTTAAATAAGCCAAGAAAAGGAATATCTTTTTCTTCATTAATAGACAGTGCTTTATGGTGCCATTCTGCCGCACTAGCCGCAAGGTCAGTATACTGAACGCCACCTACAGAAGAATCGATGTTTGGAAAAAAAGCTTTAAGTTTAGGTTCATCAGTATCAAGATAATTTGATTCAAAAAACTCACCGCCAATATAGCTTTCAGCGGTACAAAGACCAAATTTACCCATGGTTTTCATTAAGGATTTAGCAATACCATTTTGAAAACGATCCAATGCCTTTTGTTGGTCTTGTGTGTTGGTATACTGACTAACAACACGATTATGTACACTAAGGGTGCTAATTGCAGAAGCGCCAAAACCTAAAATAGTTGCAATATCATGTGGGCTTGCAGCTTGACCTGTTTCCATTATCAAAGAAGAATTAAAACGTAAACCTTGAGAAACAAGATGTTGATTAGCCGCTGCTATCATTAATAAGGCAGGGATTGCAGCTTTATTTTTAGAAATATTGCTATCGCTTAAAATAATAATGCCAATATTATCTTTTGCAGCAGCTTCTACTTGCTGACAAATAGCTAGTAGAGCCTGTTCTAATACACGTGCATTTTTTGCTGCATCAGAATAATTTGGCTCAAACAACATGTCTATCGTAATATGGCTGACTATCTTTTGCCTGCGTATTTGTTCTAGCTGAGTGCGTTGTATAATAGGTGATTCAATAATTAGCTGCTTGCTAGTTTGTTCAGAAAAAGTTGGTTTCGCACCTAAAGCAACCCGTAAAGTCATTCCATCACTCTCACGCAATGAATCTAAAGGCGGGTTGGTCACCTGGGCAAAACGCTGGCTAAAATAACGTGACATACCGCCCTCAGCTTTTGATAGAGCATTAGGGGTGATGCCATAGCCCATAGCAGACACTTTTTCTAGGCCATTTATTAACATTGGGTCTAGCAAGAATTTGAAACTTTCCTGATTTAAAGAGTAAGCGGTATGGCATTGGTCAACATTTAAAGCCTGTTTGTTGTCAATTTCTGATATATCTATTTTATCTAAATCGGCAATATGAATAGCTTTCTGTTTTAATAAAGATTGATAGTCTTTTTCCTTGGCAAGACGCTCCATCACTTGATGGCTATCATAGGATTTACCTGTACTATGGTCAAAGTACAACATGCCACCGGCTTCAATTCTTCCGCGTCTTAAAACATCTTTTGCGGGGAAATCAATTTGTCCTGCTTCTGATGTAACCACAAGATAGTCTTCAGTTTCAATTGAACGTAAGGGTCTTAAGCCTAATCTGTCAAGGCGCGCTCCTACGCAAATTCCATCGTTGAAAATAATAGCCGCAGGGCCGTCATTTTTCTCTTCATATAAGCTGAAATATTCCAGCATGGCACGAACATCATCTGGGAGAGTATTGTCATTTTCCCATGCAGGCGGCATCATTGCCAAAATTGCAGTAACAATATCTAGCTCGTCTTCATGAATTCGGCGAGATAATGTTTGGTCTAATCGACCTGAATCGGATTGTCCAACAGGAAAAACAACTTCTTTATTGTTTTGTCTGGCAATTGCATTTTCACTTAGTCTGTTTTTCTTGTCAGTATTAAGTTCACCATTATGCGCTAAATAGCGGAATGGCTGAGCCATCATCGTTGCAGGGGCTGTATTCGTTGAAAAACGGGTATGGAAAAATAAAGTGCTTATTTCATGATCCACATCATACAGGTCAGTGAAATAAGGAATAACTTCAAATGAATTAAGGCGGCCTTTATAAACCTGCGTGCGAGAACTCATCGATAAAGGGTAAAAGCCATCCAGTTCGTGACGAGTAAAACCTTCTGCTTCTATAGTTAACAAGGCAACTTGAATATGTTTTTCAAACTCTTCCCAGGGCGCATCTTTTAATAAGGGAGGGCGAGCGAAAATAACTTGTTTAATTGGGAGTTGTGCTTTTATAGATGCATCGTTCAAAACCTTATTATCTACAGGCACATTTCGCCAGGTAATTATGGGCAGGTCAAACTCTTCTAAATGCTGCTCAACTAGGTCGGTTGCTGCGGAGTCATAAGATCCATGTTTTTCAGGGAAAAAGAAATTGGCAACACCAAAGTGCCCGAGTTCAAGATCAGTAATACCCGTTATTTTGCGAAAAAAGTTGAGTGATAGATCAATATTGACGCCTGCACCATCGCCTACGCCTTCAGCACTCATGCCACCACGATGAGGGATAGTACAAAGTGCTTCATGAGATTTAATTAATAAATCGTGCGATTGTTTGCTTTTTTTATGAGTGATAAAGCCTACGCCACAGCTATCTTGTGATAAATTTTTATCATAAAGCATTTGAACTGTGCTGTTTTTTAGGGGACTTATATTCATGGCTATCCCATCCTTAATTCTATTGTTGAAAGTTTTGTGGTCTGATAGTTGTTACTTATGCTTGAGTTAAAATTCTATTCTAAACTTTGACTACAAATAAACTTTAATTAATGAGCTGACTTTCAATCAGCGAAACTGGATAATTATAACATGAAGGATTTTTTCTTGTCTTTAATCAATAATAATTTGGGTATATTTTTTTGACAAAAATTTTTTTTACGATCTCGTAAAATTGAGACAAGAGAAGATAGGTGTAGTTGGTGTCAATTTAAACATAGAAAGGTCAGTTAGGCACAGAGTA
>CAZZIX010000101.1:4638-8686 GCA_964654345.1 uncultured Methylomarinum sp. | reverse complement strand
TTTGAAGATTTATGGGACTGCTGTAAAGCTGGTAAGCCTTGGACTGCACCTGTTAAGAACAGAACCAAATCAGGCGATTATTATTGGGTAGAAGCTAATGTAACGTCTGTGTACAAAAATGGAAAGGTGGATGAATTTCTATCTGTTCGTTACGCGCCTAGTCGTCAGCAAATTAGTGCAGCAGAAGATCTATACCAGCAGCTTAATACAAATAAAGCAGAAATACGTCCAAAAGGCATAGCTTTAATGCTGAAAAATATGAAGGAAATGAACCTGGGGGGAAAAGCTGGCATTGCTTTAGCAGGTTTTTTAGTACCCTGTCTTTACTTCATGTTCTTGTTATACCAACAAGGTAATTTTCCTGTATTAGCTGGTGTTGCTGTACTTACAACTTTAGCCACTCTACTGGGCTATAGAATGGTACAAGATTTTAGGGGTGCATTGGAAAAAGTAATTGGAATATCATATTGTTTAGCAGATGGGCAATATAGAAATACACTTGATTTAGATAGAAATGATCAAATCGGTGATATGTATAAAGCTCTCTTTGGAATGCAGGTTAAGTTGAATTCTGATTTTTCAGAGGTCAAGGAATTGGCGGAAGGGTCCATGCGTATCAAGCAAGCACTGGATAATGTTAGTTCCAGCGTAATGGTTGCAGATAATAATTTAGATATTATCTATATGAATAGAACAGTGCTTGAAACATTTAAGAATGCGGAATCCGATATACGAAAAGATTTGCCAGAGTTTGAAGCGGATAAATTACTAGGCGCGAATATAGACCAATTTCATAAAAACCCTGCGCATCAGCGAGGTATGGTGGCTGGATTAGATAAAACTTTGAAAGCAGGATTGATCATTGGTGGGCGACATATGGATTTTATTGCCAACCCTGTTAAAGATAATGAGGGAAATAGAATAGGAACAGTTGTTGAATGGTTAGACAGAACTAAGGAAGTTAAAATTGAAAGAGAAATTGAAAACATTGTTGAAGATATAAAGGCTGGAAATTTAAGAGCACGCCTTGAAACGGCAGATAAAGAAGGCTTTTTTGAAACGCTCAGCACTGGTATTAATGATTTAACTGAAAATATAGAAAATGTTTTTTCAGATATTAGTAGTTCCATGCAAAGTATGGCAACAGGTGATTTGAGTAATCGTATTAATAGTCATTACCAAGGGACTTATTTAGAGTGTAAAAATAATATTAATACCTCAATGGAAAAAATAGCGGCTATTGTTAGTCAAGTGAATGATTCAGCAGAGTTTATTAATAATTCTGCACAAGAAATTGCCAGTGGAAATAATAATTTATCCAATAGAGTAGAGCAACAGGCGGCGAATCTGGAAGAAACTGCATCCAGTATGGAAGAATTAACCAGTACCGTTAAAAATAATGCGGATAATGCGCAACAAGCAAACCAAGTGGCTACATCAGCTCGACAGTTAGCAGAAAAAGGAGGGGCGATTGTTGCCTCAGCAGTATCTGCGATGGATGAAATTAATGTCAGTAGTAATAAAATTGCTGAAATTATTGGTGTAATTGATGAGATTGCCTTCCAGACTAACTTATTAGCACTAAATGCTTCGGTTGAAGCAGCTAGAGCCGGTGAGCAAGGGAGAGGATTCTCTGTTGTAGCGACTGAAGTAAGAAACTTAGCACAACGCAGTGCGACAGCTGCCAAAGAAAGTAAAGATTTGATTCAAACCAGTTTACAAAAAGTCAGATCGGGGACTGAGTTTGTTAATGAAACAGGAGGTTCATTGAGTGAGATTGTGACAGGGGTTAAAAAAGTAGGTGATATTGTTGCCGAGATTGCTGCAGCCAGTGCTGAACAATCCCAAGGCATTGAGCAAGTGAATCAAGCTGTCTCACAAATGGACGAGATAACTCAACAAAATGCAGCATTGGCAGAAGAAGCTTCAGCATCAAGTGTTGCAATGAGTGATCAGTCAACATCAATGTCGCAATTATTATCTTTCTTTAAAGTGGGTGGCGGGGGTGCTAATCATAATCATCAACACAGCCCTGCTCCTAGCGCATCAAATTCTTTAGATTTTGCTTTGGCAAAAAGCAAGCATTTATCGTGGAAAGCACGATTAAGAAACTTTCTTGATGGATCTGAAGCATTAACGCTTGATCAGGCGGTTTCTCATAGAGACTGTGATTTAGGAAAATGGTTATATTCTTCTGGCTTGGCCGAACATGGTCATTTACCTGCAATGAAAGAATTAGAAAAACTACACACAGAAATGCATGGCAGTGTGCAGTCGTGTATTAGCCATAAAAATCAGGCTAATGAGCAAGCTGCATCACAAGACTATCATGCGGTGTCTTCATTATCCGATAAGATTGTTGGCTTATTAGGCGATATAGAACAAAGTGTTTCTGGTGGTGGTTCAAGTGTATCGCAAACTATAGCAAGGCCTGCTCCACAACAAGCTGTATCTCAGCCTTCTTATAGTTCAGGAAGTGCAGGATCAGCTGATGAATGGGAAGATTTTTAATGACTTACCTTATTAAACAGAAGTGCATTTAAAATTTGGGTTGATTGATATTGTAAGTTGGGCTAACAGCTCTACCGTTAACCCAACATTATTTTACATTTTATATTGGATTGTCAGAGAAGATGGCAACCAACCTACATAACTTAATACAGAGTCAACAGCATGGCAACTGAAGCACTGATAGATTTAGAAATAGAGCAGTTTTTAACCTTTGAACTTGCGGGTGAAGCTTATGGAATAGAAATTCTTAAGGTTCAGGAGATTAGAGGCTGGGAGCCAGTAAGAGAGATACCGAATACGCCGGATTATATTAAAGGTGCATTAAATTTACGAGGTGAGATTGTGCCTATTATTGATTTACGAGAACGATTCGGGATGGAAAAAACTGAATATTCTCCTATTACCGTAGTCATTGTACTTTGTGTTGAAAGTTCACAAGGTTCCAATGTGATGGGGATTGTTGCAGATGCAGTCTCTGATGTATTGGATATTACCCTTGCTGATATTAAAGATAGTCCTAAATTAGGTTCGAAAATTGACACCCGTTATATGAGAGGGATGCATGTAGGGGGGAAAAATATGGTGATGTTATTAGATACCGATAAATTATTAGACTCGGAAGAGTTTGAAGGGATAAGTAATTTGTAATGGCGGCACAGAGAGTAGTAGCAATTATTAATCAAAAAGGGGGTGTAGGTAAAACAACCACATCAACTAATTTGACCCATGCTTTGGCTAAATCAGGCAAGAAAGTGACTGTAATCGACCTGGATCCACAAGGCCATTTAGCGGTTTCTTTTGGCGTTGTTGAGCCTGGGTTATCTGGTATTGATGAAGTTATGCTAGGGGAAAAAGATATTGTCGAAAACCTGATTCAGGTTAGAGAAAATCTTCAGTTAGTTGTTGCAGGGTCTCGACTAAAAGATATTGAACAATTGTCGGAAGGTGGTGCGACACGTGGTGATTTATTGAGAAAAGTTTTACATGAAAATCTGAATGATCAGGATTTTGTGTTTATAGATTGTCCACCGTCTTCTGGATTGTTAGTTGCTAATGCATTATTCGCAGCCGATGAAATATTAATACCAATGGCAGGTGATTTTTTAGCATTGCAAGGTTTATCCCATATGATGGGGACAGTTAAAAAATTTGAAGCTGTACTAAAGAAAAAATATAAATTATTTATCGTCATGTCTAGATTTGCTTCTACAAGAAAAATGTCAAAAAATGTTTTAAGTAAACTATTGCAATATTTTCCTCAGCAAGTTTTATCTACAGTAATTAGAGAAGCAGCATTATTAGCAGAATGCCCAAGTTATGGAAAAACAATTTTAGATTACCGTCCGGGGAGTCGGTCGGCAAGAGATTTTAGAAGTCTGTCACAAGACTTTTTAGAAGAGAGGGTTATGTAATGGCAAAAATATTAGAAAAAGAAACTATCGGTTTTGATCCATTGGCATGGATGAATGATGAGCCAGTAGATCAACAAGAATCTTCAATTAATTCTACGACCGAAGTTAAGGGTAAGCCAGAAGTT
>CAZZIX010000101.1:0-4538 GCA_964654345.1 uncultured Methylomarinum sp. | reverse complement strand
TGAAAAAACAGAAGAATCTGAAGTCCATGTTGTGGATGAAATTCAGGGTGAAACAGAAACTGTTGAAGTAGAAGCTATTGTCACGGCTGACGAGAATACTGAGATAGAAGTTGAAGAACCTGTTGAGGTTATAGAACAGAATGTAGAAATAGAGAGTGAGTCAAAAATAACATTAGACGCAACACTTAATATTCAAACAGTAGGCATTTTATACGATCAGTTTGAAAAAATGTTTGACACTCAAAAAACTATTGAAATTGATGCATCTTCTGTTGAATCAATTGATACAGCATCATTGCAATTGATCACAGTATTTAAACAGGCAGGGATAAAATTACAAAAAGAAATTTCAATTGATTTTCCCTCAGATAAATTTATTGAGGCAGCAGAAATATTAGGGTTAGCAGAATTGTTAGAAGTAGACCAAGCCGCCGCAGGTTTTTTTTAGAAGATTAATAGTCTTCCTATTACCGAATAAATATAATTCACCAACGAGAAAAGAAAAACAATGGAAAAAAACCAACGTGAATTTGACTATAGCAGAGATGATTTTGATTTTTTAAGAAAAATATCTAATGATCACTCAGGTATTTTAGTGCCGGATGATAAATTTGATATGTTTTATTCAAGGTTGTCAAAAAGAGTAAGAATGCATGGTTTGGCAAACTTTAAAGAATATTGCAATTACTTAAAAAATAATCACAGTACTGAGTTTACTGAGTTTATTAATGCAGTGACCACAAATCTGACTTCATTTTTTAGAGAAAAACATCATTTTGATTACCTTAAAGAGACAGTTATTCCAGAGCTATTAAAAAGAAATAATACAACTAAAACAATAAAAATTTGGTCAGCAGGTTGTTCAACAGGAGAAGAGCCTTATTCTATTGCAATGACATTATTAGAGAATATACCCAATAGTTGGGATATAAAAATTCTTGCAACAGATTTAGATACTAATGTTTTAGAAACAGCATCTTCTGGGGTTTATAACAGTGATAGAGTGGATGGCTTGCCAGAAAGTACGATAAAAAAATGGTTTAAAAAAGGGGCTGGAAATAATGCGAATAAGGTCAAAATAAGTAAGGATTGTCAGCAGCTTATTCAGTTTAAGCAATTAAATTTGATGAAAGAATGGCCTTTTCGAAACAATTTTGATGTGATTTTTTGTAGAAATGTACTGATTTATTTTGATAGAGATACAAAAGAGCGTTTGGCTCAGCGTTATGGTGATCTATTAGCGATAGGTTCTCATTTATTTATAGGGCATTCAGAATCGTTAAATAAACTTGATACTGATTTTAATTTAATTGGTCATACAATCTATAAAAAAATCAAATGAGCCTAAAAATACAAATAGAACGGCCTTCACTATCAGGTTTTGAAACGATTAAACGGTATTGGGACAAGGAATACAATATTGTCGCAGCTAAAATTCTTCCTGGTGAATATTATGTCACTAAGGATGATGAATTAGTTACAACAGTTTTAGGTTCTTGTATTTCTGCTTGTATAAGAGACAGGGTGCTAGGTATAGGCGGAATGAATCATTTTATGTTGCCAGAAACAAACGAACATAAATTAAATGCTGGAGCAGAAAGTGTAGTAGGCAATGCTACACGTTATGGCAACTATGCTATGGAGCATTTGATAAATGATATTTTGTCGAATGGTGGTAAACGAAAAAACCTGGAAGTGAAATTATTTGGTGGTGGAAAAATTCTTCCAACGATGGGAGATGTAGGTTTGAAAAATATTAATTTTGCATTGGAATATGTTGATACCGAAGCATTAAACCTGGTCTCTAAAGATCTAGGCGATATTTATCCTAGAAAAGTGATTTATTTTCCCAAGACTGGGAAAGTCAAAATGAAAAAAGTTAAAGACCTGCATAATGAAACAATTGCAATACGTGAAACTAAATACCGTACAACGATTAAAAATGAACCTGTTGTCAGTGAAATTGAATTGTTTTAGGAAATAAAAATGTCAAAAATACGATTATTGATTATTGATGATTCTGCCTTAATTAGGCAAATGTTAACACAGATTTTTAATTCATCTAATGATATTGAAGTGGTTGGATCTGCTGTAGATCCAATTGCTGCAAGAGAGAAAATTAAAAAACTAAATCCAGATGTATTAACACTGGATATTGAAATGCCTCGGATGGATGGATTAACTTTTTTACGTAATTTGATGCGATTAAGGCCCATGCCGGTAGTGATGATTTCAACTCTTACAGAAAAAGGTGCTGCTGTAACTTTAGAAGCATTAGAACTGGGAGCTGTTGATTTTGTAGCTAAACCAAAAGTTGATGTATCTAACTCTTTAAATGCATATGCAGAGGATATTATTGCGAAAGTTAGAATGGCTGCAAGAGCTAAAGTAAGGCCATTGCAGGAAAAAAAGAAAGTTGCGCAAGTACCGTCTTTTGCTAATACTGCCGTTCAATCAAATCCAGCAAATAATCATTTTAAAACGACAGATAAAATTATTGCTTTAGGGTCTTCTACTGGTGGTACTGAAGCCTTAAAAGAAGTGGTGGCTGGATTACCAAGAAATACACCCGCCATTGTTGTTTCCCAACATTTACCTGTTTCATTCAGTGTTTCATTTGCTAAACATGTTAATGAAGCAACTGAAATGACAGCCTGTATTGCCCAAAATGGACAACAAATTTTACCGGGTAATATTTATATTGCACCTGGTGACCAACACCTGTTGGTGGTTAGAGATGGAGCCCGATATATTTGTCAGTTAAATGATGGGCCTCCTGTTAATCGGCATAAACCTTCAGTAGAAGTGATGTTTCGTTCTGTCGCTAAAAATGTAGGAAAAAATGCAATTGGTGTGATGTTGACAGGGATGGGTGCAGATGGATCCAAAACGATGCTGGAAATGAAAGAAGCTGGTTCGGTCAATATAGTACAAGATGAAGCAAGTAGTGTGGTTTGGGGAATGCCTGGTGAAGCATTTAAATTAGGTGCTGCTGATCATGTAGTTCCTTTAAATAAAATTGCTTCAAAAATATTGGCTTTAGCTAAATAATATAAAGAGATTATAACGATGGATTTTCTTAAAAAAATTTGGTTTCCTCTGGTTCTATTTGTGCTAGCAATGGTGTTACCGCTTTTTTTATCAATACAAATTTTGTACTGGTGTGCATTACCCATAACGACAGGTGTTTGGTTGATTTATTATTATCAACTGCAGAATAGTCGCTCGGATAAGGCTGATATTTCATCGGAAACAAGGAGAAAGGAAAAGTTAAAGATAACAATTGATAACTATGTTTCTGGTGTCGAATCTTGTGTAGAGCAGGAAGTACGGTCGTTTCAGGAGGAGTTAAATCAATTAAAAACAGTGATGGCTGATGCCGTTGTGACCATGTCGGGAAGTTTTAATAATTTACATGGTTTAACAGCGGGACAATCAGAAGTTGTTCATTCATTAATGGGTAGCTTAGGTGACTCAGCAGAGAATGATGAAGGGGTGAATTTTTCAAAATTTGCACAGGAAACTGATGAGGTCCTTAAATTTTTTATAGATCATGTTATAGAAATTAGTAAGCAGAGCATGGAGATGGTTGGAGTTATAAATGACGTAGGCGTGCATATGGGGCAGGTTGAAAAATTATTAACCGATGTGCAAGGAATAGCCGACCAAACTAATTTACTAGCATTAAATGCTGCTATTGAAGCGGCTAGAGCGGGTGAGGCGGGCAGAGGCTTTGCAGTGGTTGCGGATGAAGTTCGTAATTTATCCAGAAATTCAGATAAATTTAGTGAGGAAATCAGAGTTGTTGTCAATTCGTCCAAGAAAAATATAGCCTTAGCACAGGAAATGATAGGTAAGATGGCGTCAAAAGATATGACAGTCGCTATTACCTCAAAGTCTAATATCAATAATATGATGTCAGATATTTCGGTAATGAATGACTCGGTAGCAAATAAAATAGCAGAAGTTTCTGGATTAACAGATCAAATTGATTCAAGTGTTGGTAATGCAATTAGAGGTTTACAATTTGAAGATTTAACGCGACAAATAATAGAGTTTTTAAGTAGAAATACTCAGCATTTTAGTGCGATGAGTGATGAAATGCGTATTGGATTAGGGGTGTTTAAAACAGCTGATGATACCGCTTGGGTTGATGAGTTAGAACAGGGTGTAACTCGCTTAAATGATATGAAACAACAATGGAATGAAAAAGAGAAAAAAGCAGTTTCTCAGGCCTCTATGGATGAAGGTGAAATTGAATTATTTTAATAAAGGAACAGATAAATGACCATTAATACACAATTAGATTCAGCTTCAAAAACATTGGAAATTAATATTTCAGGCCGGTTTGATTTTGATCTTCATCAAGATTTTCGTAAAGCAACCGATGAAGTGGGTAATGATGTTAACTCTATCATCGTCAATATGCTGAAAGTTGATTATTTAGATAGCTCTGCTCTTGGTATGCTTCTTATTTTAAAAGATAAAATGGGCAATGCCAAAGATGCTGTGAAGATTAAAAATATGAAAGGCGAGGT
>CAZZIX010000100.1:1715-8719 GCA_964654345.1 uncultured Methylomarinum sp. | reverse complement strand
CATCATCCATGTCTAATTGGATCATAATAGTTTTACGTAACAATTTTTTTTCTTTTCTATGAGAAGCGTGTAATTTCTCTAACTTTTGTTCTACTCTACTTATTCGACTGACCAATGCAGAATCCTCTTGCTCATGAGATAAAATTGGGTAAATATCCTCTTCATCCCCTGCTCCGTTAACATCAGCAATCTGGTCGCCTAGATCAGAAACCACTTTTTTGAAAGATTCAACATCCTCAATCATTTCTTCTTCTAACTCAAAGATAACTTTATCAACTGATTCAATGTCAATAGCATCAAGTTCAGAAGAATATCCATAAAATAAAATTCGATCACATAAGGTATTAATTTTACGTGGAACCCCATTAGTAAAATCATGAATTTTTTGAAAAATATCATCATTAAACTCAGGCTTATGATCCCAGCCTGCTTTACCCAAACGAAAAAGTATATACTCTTTTGTTTGCAATGCATTTAACGGCTTTAGTTGAAATGCAGAAACTATCCGTTGTTTAAACTGATCCATATCACGAGCAAATATAGTATGTCGCAACTCTTTTTGGCCGACTAAAAATGTTTGAAATATAATCTTACCATTTCTTTCAAAATTAGAAAGCATCCTTAATTCCTCTAAAGATTGCTTTGGCAAGTTCTGGGCTTCATCAACTATTAAAAGTATCCTTTTCCCATTTTCAGAGGTAGTTTTAATAAATTGTTCTATATTTACAAGTAAAGTTGCTTTATCAAGGTCAACAAATGATAAGCCAAAGGTACCTGAAATAACTCTGAGAGTATCAGTTGCACCCACCTGAGAAGATACCATCACTCCAATTACGATATCGTCATCATTTAAATTTTTAACTAACTCCCTGACAAGCATTGTCTTCCCTAAGCCAGGAAACCCAGTAATAACAACAAAACCTTCACCTTGCATTAATCCATAACGCATATACGCAATTGCACTTTTATGCATTGAGCTTTGGTAGAAAAATTCTGGATCGGTATTAAGCTGAAATGGCTTGCATTTCAAATTATAATAACTACAGTACATAATTTTAATAAGTTAATAATAAATTTGCAGTTATGCGGTTTTCAATAAACTCATTAATCACAACATTTGATTGTTGATTAACATATTGATACTCAATTTTTGCATTCAACGACCCCCTCCTTCCAATTGAAAATGGTATTCTTCTCGTAAAACCTAAAGAAATAGTCCACCTTTTATCCTTTGAGTCAACTCGCGTAATCTGTTGCCAGGCTGGACGAATAAAAAAAGTACTTCGTCTAACAAAACGCCAATCTAAAAAACCATCGGCGCCTAAAACATTATTGATTTCCTGTGTTGTCTGAAAGGTTGTTCTTGCACTAAAAAATCGCGCAGAAACATTACTTTTTCCAGTTTTATATGAAGCTGAAACTTCACCTTTCTTAGTAAAAAGCACTTCATTGTTTAATGTTGGGAGAGTTGTGTCAGACAATAAAATTCCATTTACAACAGGATTAAATATTGGATTTCCAAAATCATCTAAAACTGTAAACCCCTGTACTCTGGAAAGTTCTGATTGAATGGTTGTAGTTTCTTGTGAGTAACTGGCTTTCCAAACAGATCTTTTGGTTCCATAAGATAAGCTGCTTTCCCATATATCCCCAGTATTGATACCTTTATCATTATTTCTATAAGTGGTTACCCAACGCATATTTCTAGTTGGCATAATATCAAGAGTTACAAATGAATTATTGCCATAAGCTCCTTCTAAACTAAACCGCCGATTAGGCTGCCATTTGCCACCAAAAGAGTAGAATAACCCATTATCACTTCGAGCTGTTGTTTGCTGAAATTGATTATCGACATATCCAAACTGAGTAAAGACATTAAAATATCGGTTAATAGACCACCTCATTTCTGCTAAGGTATCCTGAAAAACCACATCGTTGCCATTCATTCTATTTTGATCTGATCTATTGTGATCTATAAACCAGGAAAACCAGGAAAACCGTCTTCCACTATTTAGCCTAATAGAATAATCTAAGTTTTCAGTGTCTGAGGCAAGATTATTATCTAATAGCAATTGACTATATTTAAACCTGACCTCGCCATTAGCATACCCATTAAATTGCGGAGTCCAGTAAGGAGAAATACTATAGTTAATCACATCGGTTCTATTATTTTTTCCAGAAAAATTATCATTCGCACTTATTCTATTATTTATATTCTGCTGACCTATACTACTATTTAGATCTAAAAAAATAGAATTTCTAATAATCTCGGAGTTTGAGTTAAATTGTAATTGGTGAAAACTATCAAAATTACTATTACCTCCTGCATTTAGCAGATTTTGCACCCTATAATCTAAATTTAATCTATTCCTTGCACTGTTATTTCTTATTGAAATTCCAGGAGTCATTTCCGTTACAAATGCCCCTTTTTCTCTTCCAGCAATACCTAAATTAATATTATCTGAGTATACTTCTGAAGCAGTAAAACTAGGTGTAAACCTCCAATCAGATGCATAGGAAACCGAGAGAGATAAATTTATTGTAATAAAAACAGACATAGCTACAATAATTCCACATGAAATCCACTTCCTCACTTTAATTTCACTGACCATACTGTCCATATCCGTATTTATTCAAATCAAAACTTCTTGTTACTTTATTTAACAAAGCCAAAACCACATCACAAACTTCTAATTTTTCAATTGATTCTAAAACCATACTCTGAGGAGTATTTTCTGCTTCAATGACTAAAACAACTTGCCCTACATGCCCTGCTATAACTTCAGCCTGAGTGGCCGCTAACAATGGTGGTGAATCAAAAATAACTATACGATCTGCATATCGAGAATGTAATTCTTCCGCTAGCAATGCCATTCTTTTGCTAGCCAAAAGTTCAGTAGAATAAATATGCTTTTTCCCTGCTGGTATTATGGTTAAACCAGGAATATCTGTTTTAATCATAATCATGGAAATATCGTCTTCATCTCCATTTAAATAATCTATTAGTCCTGATTCATTTTCATTAATCCCTAATACTTTATTTATTGATGGTTTTGCTACATCGGCATCAACTAATAAAACTTGTTTATCTCTTTCACTTGCAATACTTAATGCCAAATTGATTGCTGTAAAGGTTTTACCTTCTCCTGGTTGGCTACTGGTAATTAAAATCAAGTTTTTACGATTTATTCCGTTTTCTTGACCCTCCATTGCATTATTCACTAAAGGCCTTTTTATAACTCTATACTCTTCAGACGCTTGATTATCGGTATTTTCAGCACATAGAAAGCCCGCTTTAACCATTTTTTTACGATTAAGAGAAAATATTTTCTTTGGTTTTACTTTATTTTCAATTTTATCAGTCGTACTCTTTAAAGGTAACTTTTCAGAATAACTTTGAAAGTTTGGCTCAGACATTCTTCCTACGACCAGAGAATCGACTTCTACTTTCTTTTGAAGAGTTTTTCCCTTGTCCTTTTTGTCGACTTTCTCTACAATTTTATCAATAATGCTCATTATATAGACTCTCTATAGAAATTCATTTATATCACATTAATTGGGTTAACTACTATGCAACATTAAATATTCAAAAACCATTAAACCAATATAGACACAAATAAGACTTACAAATAATAACATGTACATATAAGTCTCTTTTTTATTATCCCCATTTGGAGTAACCATTGAAATACTACCAAGCACAGGCAATCCTATTTCTTTTCTGACTTGTCCAGAAGTTATAAAAGTAGGTTTCATATAAAAAAACATAAATGCCAATCCAAAGCCCGCTGCTAGACTACCGAGCAAAACTCCAGACAATAATAACAACCGTTTAGGCCCGGAAGGTGATAATGGTTTAGTTGGAGGATCTACTATCTTAAACTTTATTGATACCGTCTCGGTATCGACTTGTTCAGCCATCCTTGCTTGCTCTCTACGTTGTACAAGTTTCTGATAATTGTCCCTTATGGTTTCGTAATCTCGGTTTAAATTCTGCATTTCAGTTTCAACTGTCAATCTTGAATCCAATTGTTCTTTGTGTTTCTCTATACGTTTCTTAAAAACAATAACACGCGCTTGAATGGATGCGACTTCAGCCTTTGCTTCAGCTAATGAAGTTTTCAACTTTTGAACATATGGATTTGCCATTGCTCCTGCATTTAGAGTACCTCTTCTGTCTCCATTTTTATTTTTCTTCCGTTCTTTTCGTTTAATTACCTCTTCAAGCCTAAGGTCAATTGCACTGACTGCGGGATGGCTTTCAGTATATTTCAATAACAAATTCATTTTCTTCTGCCGCAGTCTCTTGATCTTTTCATCTTCAGGAGACAAAATAAGAGCTGAATTGGCATCCATCCATGTTGCGTTTGAATTTATAACATCTTGAACTTGGTTTATTAGAACATCTCTTTTTGATATAGCCTGACTTAACTCTAATTTCGCATTATCTAACTGTTGGTACGCACTATTAAGCCTCCCTATTTGCCCTTTTCCCTCTCCACCTCCATTATTAGGAAGTAAACCGAAATTAGACCTTTTAAATGCCTCTCGAGTTTTTTCTGCACTTCGTAAACGAACCTCATACTCTCTTATTTGCTGCTCAATAAAACGCTGGCTACTATTCACGTCTTCCATCGTAGATAACTGAGTTTGCTCGGAGAAAACAGTTAAAACTGAGGTTACAACATTTTTTGCCATATTAGGTTCATTCGAATCATATGTAATTTCAAATAGACCATCTTTTTTACCCCCAGTGATCTTAATTTCTTTTTTCATATCTTCATACAATTCTATCCGCTCAACATCATTTTTAACTAATAAATCTAAATTAGATAATTCTATAATTTTATCAAGATTCGGCGTAGTAAACATCAACTGCTTCATGACACGAACTAACATAGCAGAGTCTTGTTTAACGGAAATACCTTCTAATAGAGGTTCTAGCATAGTTTTAGAATCTATATGAACTTTTGCTAGCGAAGTGTATGTATTAGGTAAAAACATAACAATACCCCACCCTAATAGACAGAGTAGCCAGGCCACACTAATTGCAGCCCATTTATGTTTAAGCGTTCCTTTTACTTGAATTAAAATTTCTGTTAATTGTTCTTGCATACTTTAATTTTTATTAAAATATAAACTTGGTTAAATTCTAAATAAATATATTGAAATCACAGCAAATATGTTTGGTATTTATTGATAATAACTTATCGATAAATCTTCTCAGTAATTTTTTTAACATAGTATTTTTAAGTATTAATTAATTGTGAATCAGAAAGACACTGAAAACAGAATGAAACACTCAAGATCAAAGAAAACCAGCAAGGGAATTGCCAAGGATTCCAATGCGAGACAGGGTATTTTGGACTCAAGAACTCATTCATCAATTAATAGAGGTACTTCAACTATAAAAACTAAAAAAACGATTCAGGCACTACTAATATATCTCCCGGTAGCATTACAACATTCTCTGACATATCTCCATCATCAATTAAATCATCAATTTTCACACCATATTTCTGTTGAACCCCATTTACTTTTCTAATAATACTCGCTCTATTGCCATCAGCAAATTGTCCAATACTTCCAATTCTTATAATAACATCAAGTAGTGTCATTCCTCTTTCGTAAGGTATTGTCATGCCGCGATAAAGTGTCAACACCTGATCATTATTACCTTCACCTCCTATCTGCCCAATAATTCTTATTTGTTGGGCATCAACTCCTTGAAACTCATCCTGCAACATAACTACAACTTGAGGGTTACGTATAAACGATTTATAAATGACCTCTAGTTCTCTGGCAACTTGATAAGGTGTTTTTCCACTTACGAGTATATCTTCAGCTAAAGGAATAGTAATTTTTCCATCTGGCCTTACTGGTACTGTTGTTGAAATATCAGGATTATCCCAAACAAATATATTAACTATATCTCCTGGACCAATTTGATAAGAATAATCTGAAAAATTATGTTTCGACTCATCATCTAAAGACGGATAAGAGCAGGCAGAAATTAAAACTGACATGAAAACCATAAATAGAGTTGATTTTTTTAAATACATCACACTTATTACCTCGTTATGTAAAATTATATTTTTTAAGGCAATATTGCCATTATTTTTTATTAATTGATAGTTTTTCTAAAAGTTGTTCAGCTAATTTGTTTTCATCAAAACCACCATTTTTCTTTCCTAAATCTATAGCTTGTCTTAGATAAGATAAAGCCTTTGCATTGTTCCCTTGCTCATAATATGCCAAGCCTAAATGATATTTAAACACAGCGACTTGGCTAGACATGATATTAACTTTTTCAAGTAATGGCAAGGCCTCGGTCACATTTCCAGACTTAAGTTCAATCCAGGCATAACTATCCAGATAAAATGGGTTTTCTGAATTTTTAAACTTTACAGCCAGTTTTCTAGCTTTTTCAATATTTTTTTCATCACCAAAAACATCAACAAGTAGTACAACGTAATTATTAGTTGCAATTTCTAAACTTGGATTTATTGCTAATAGAGACTCATAAAGAGCAATCGCTTTTTGATATTGGTGATTTTTTTCATAAGCAGATGCTAGATATATAGATAGCCTTACATTGTTCGGATTTTTTTCTAGTCCTTTTTTATAAAGAGAAACAGCCTTTTTATAATCTTTTTGTTCAATGTAGGCTGTTGCCAATGCCACATAAATTTGAGGAAGCTTTTTGTCAATATCAAGCGCTCTCTCATAAGTAGAAATAGCTTGAGTATAATTTTTATTTAGTAAAAGTAATTGCCCCAGAATTAAATGTGCCGTTATATGTCTTGGATTAGCTTCCATAAATGATGTCATAAAATTAATCATTTCTTTTCGCTGGTGCAACATTTCATAGCAAGTTGCCATTTGTCGCAGTACATCAGGATAATCTGGTGTGAAGCGTAGTATCTCTTTAAAACCAGCAATAGCTTCAGGAAATTTTCCTTGCTCTTGCTTACTCCTTGACGCTAAAAATTTAGCAAGCAACC
>CAZZIX010000100.1:0-1615 GCA_964654345.1 uncultured Methylomarinum sp. | reverse complement strand
GCTTCGGCTTCATCATATTGTTCCTGAGCTAAATATAGCTTTGTTTTTAAAATATTAGCCTGCAAATTTTCCGAATTAATTGATAAAATTTCTTCTACGATTTCTTTAGATTTTTTTAGATCATTCTTACCAAAAGCAATCTGAGCCAGTTGAACTTTTATCCGTTGCTGTAATTCAATATCAATTTCTAAAGAACTAACCTTACTCAACAATGTTTCCGCATCTGAAAAATAGCTCATCTTCAAAAGCCACTGACTAATTTGAAATAAACTTTCAGGTTTATCTAAACCCTCATTACTGTATTTATCAACTTGTTCAATAACTCTTTTTTTACTCGTACTATGTAAAAAATCCAACAATACCAATTTAGGTTTTATTCCTTCAGAATCAGATTTGATGATTGCTTTTAACAATTCTTCTGCCTTTTGCTTTCTATCTGCCTGAGAATATATTTTTGCTAATGCAAATTTAAATTCGACTTTCTCAGGATGTAACTTAGATAGCCTTTCATAATCCTTTATCACCTCTTCAATGTTTGCTTTTCTACCATCTAATTGAATTTTTAACAAATGAAGAGAAATATCTTCAACTCCAGATTCAATCACTGGACTTACAAACTTGAGCGCATCATCAAATTGCTCATTTTGCATAAGAATCAATGTTTTTAAAGATATTGCTTCTGTGTGGTCTGGTTTTTTTTGTAGAATATCATCAACTAAAGCTATAGCTTCACCCTGTTTTTTCTGCTTTATAAAGACTGCTGCCTTTAAAGTTAAAGCATCTAAATTATCTGTAGAAAAACTTAAAACTTCATCAGCTTCTAATAAAGCTTCATCTAAGTCATTAAATAACAAATGTATTTTTCCAAGTTTTACTCGAGCATCAATATTTTTTGGATTAAACTTAACAGCGTGTAATAAGTTTTCTCTCATTCCTTTAAAATTAGCATCTTTTTCATTTAACAATGCCAAATAATAATAGGTCTTCCCAAGCGTTCCATCACCTTTAAGTGCACTGGCTAGCTCTAGCTTTGCCTTACCATATTCTCCTTTTTCAAAGAGTTCAATACCAAACTTTTCACGCTCAACTGCTCGTTGGCTAGCATCTTGACAACCATAAAGCACACTTAAGCCTATCACCAAGACCTTCAGTTTGTTATTAAAAAAAACTCTTTTTATCATTAATAAACCCATAAATTTAAAAGCATTGATTTAGCTAAATCAATTAGAACTATTATTACACAAAACATCACTCAGGAATATATTGACTCAATAATGGTTTGCTCATTAACATAAACTTATTCATTCGCTCTTCTGCATTTTTTATATTTTCACCTGGATATACTTCAGTACTAATTCGAACCAAAGCTCCATCGGTTCGATTTAAAAATAACGCATCTTTAAATAAAGACCACTTCATCACATATTCATTCGCAACTACTTGTCCGCGCTGTTGATACCAATAATATACCAAACTCTTATCTAATCTTTTTTTAATTATCATACGATTAAACGGCTGCCCTTCAATATTTTCTCTAGAAATATCTGAAATTTCCCAACCACCACCTGGAATACAAAGCTTAGGCGAATGCGGCACCACATTTTTTCTTTGTGAA
>CAZZIX010000099.1:0-8778 GCA_964654345.1 uncultured Methylomarinum sp. | reverse complement strand
AAAAGCTATTGCTGAAAAAGCAGGTCTAGGCTGGATTGGGAAACACTCAAACCTGGTTAACCGAAAAGCAGGGTCCTGGTTTTTTCTTGGAGAAATTTATACTGACCTTCCACTACCCTCCGACCAGAAAACATCATCCCACTGTGGTGAATGCGTCGCTTGTCTTGATATTTGTCCAACTCAAGCGATTGTTGCGCCTTTCCAAGTCGATGCACGTCGTTGTATTTCCTATCTAACAATTGAACTTCATGGCTCTATTCCCATTGAACTAAGACCCTTAATTGGAAACAGAATATACGGCTGTGACGATTGCCAACTAATTTGCCCTTGGAACCGTTTTGCTAAATTATCAACAGAAAAAGATTTTAATCCCCGACATAACTTAGATAATTCACAATTGTCTGAACTATTTTTATGGACAGAGAAGGAGTTTATGAAAAATATGGAAGGCTCAGCGATAAGAAGAATTGGTCATAACCGATGGTTACGAAATATTGCGGTAAGTCTTGGAAATACAAAGAAATCCGAACAAACTATTAAAGCTTTATTAAAACGAAAATATCACCCATCTGAAGTTGTTAGAGAACATGTAGACTGGGCTTTAGAAACACTTTACAGCCAATAAAAAATAGGGCAGGAGACTTTTATATATAAACCTGCCCTAATTAAATCTAAAAATTACGGAGAAACTTGAACACTATCATCAGTTACCCCGCCTGCAAAGGTATTTGAACCATAAAATACTATTTTAAATTCACTAGAGTTATTCAAGTCGCTTTTATCCACAGCTATTTCAGCAAACTTACCATTGATAGCACTGCTTATCTCACGAACAAATGTCCAGGTCCAATCTTCTCCAGTACCAGAATATTTATGGAGTTTATTCCCTAATATCATAAATTCCGCACCTAGTTGCCCATAGAATTCAAGCCCAGTATTAAGCTGTTTATCACTGTCGATTAAAACCATCCAGGCCCAAAATTGGTTAGTATCAATATTTATTCGATTATTATAAGCAAAATAAGCCTTTTGGCTATCTTGTTTAAACCAAACCGATTGAAAATCAACTGGTGATGTATCTGCTTCTGGCTCATCTGAAATTGCTTGAGCCGAATCCCAATCACTTGAACTTCCATCAATAACTATTCCACCATTTGAGTTTCCTCCGCCATTAACATCGGGTACAAGGATTGTAAAATAATCATTAGCAGAGCCTCCGGCATAAGTATTGGCTCCATAAAATGTCATTTTAAGTCTATTGGAATCACCAATAATGCTCCGGTCAATCGCAAATTCAGCAAACTTGCCATTAACTGCAGCGTCTACAGTACCTTGATCAGCCCATGCCCAACTACTACCATCTCCAGTGTATTTGCGAAGTTCATTTCCTATTAAAAGATAATCCCCCCCTACACCTTTATAATTTAAGCCTGTACTTCTTTGATTGTCACTATCAATTAATATCTGCCATGCCCAAGATTTGTCAGTATTAATAGCTTGCCGATCATAAAAAGCAATATAGACCTTATTACTATCACCCGTAACCGATACTCTTTCAAAATCAACTGGGGAGAGGTTTTCATCCAAACTATCTGAATAAGAAGTTATTTCAGCCCAGTCAGCATCATTTCCATCAATTTGAATACCGTCTTCTCCACCTGGGTTATTTGCATTGACTTTCCAACCAAAAGTAATATCACTGGAAACTGTTCCATCATTCACTGTAATTTTAACAGTATAATTACCTTCACTACCTGCGGTTAAAGCACCTGAAATAAGCCCACTTGAAGAATTGATTGTCAAGCCCTCTGCCAACCCTGCTGCACTATATGAGAGTGTGTCATTATCTGCATCTGCTGCATTAATTTGTAAACTAACGCTCTCGCCAACGTCACTATTTTGGTCACTGGGTATTGTAATAGTAGGTGCAGTATTGACAGGGTCAGGATCACCTGCTGTAAGAGGATTGCTAGCATGCCAATCTCTAGGAATAATATTAAAGTGGTTCCAGTGAGCATCCATATGAGGCGCATCTTCAACTCTTGGCATGTGATAAAAAGTTAGGCCAACCCAAACGATAATATCTTTTCCTGAAATACTTTCTCCATTAACAAATTCAGCTAAATTTTTGCTACAACTATCAGATGTTGGGTTATGAGAGGCAAATTTTTCACATTCGTTTGCTTTTGTTACAAAAAAGTCATTATGTGTATAAGGTTCATTACTTGGCCCTTTATCTTTATGTCCAGTCTCATCTAATAAAATTTCATAAGATTTTTTATGGCCATTATTATTCGCTGCATTTCCATCAACAATACGCCAAGATCTTAAAGTGGCGGGATTAACTTCTCTTGCGGTTTCTGTAGAAAACTTAGTCGTTGATCTTTTACGCTTACCAGAATTTAATGAAAAATTTAACTCTTCAACATAATCATCAGTACCAGAAGAACCTAAATCAAAATCAAGTCGCCAGAAAAAATTATGTAAATGTGCAATTCCGGTTCTATTACTATCAATTAACCAACCTCGATTTTCATTTCCACTACTGTACCGTTGTAATGCACCTGTTGCACCCATTGATGGCTGAATAGTACCATCATCAAAAAAGCGCCATTGTGGGATATAGTGATATGCTCCGACTTTTGAAACACTGAAAAGGCTTAATGCATCACCAAGCTTTGTCCCTGAATCTGCATGATGAGCAATATGTTTACTTTCAATTTGCTGACAAATTACATTTTTTCCTGAATATTGTTTTAATGAACCATTTAAACATTCTCCAGATGAAATGTTTTGCATATAAGACCCACCAATACCATAATCACTGACATCATGGTATCTAGCACCATTATCGTCATACGGAACATGGATTTGAGCAATTGCTGCGTTATATAAAACCTGCTGACGAGCACCATTTTTTGGTGTATAAAAAACGTGGTGATAAACAATTCCTTCCCGATTACGGTGCTCCCAACATAAATCCCATTTTGATTCATTCGGTAAGGTCGCTTCAATATAATATTGATCAGAACAGAATTCAGCAGAGTAGGCCTGGCTGAAAGAAAAAAACAGCAACCCGGTTAGTAGAGTTTTTCTAAAAATAGAAATCAATGAAACTTGTAACATATCAATTACCAGTACCTTAAATTAAAAAAGTTAATGCCAAAATCACAGAGGATTACTTGGTGACCAATCACGAGGAATAAGCTTTAAACTCGTCCACCGAGTAGCAATTTGATTAATATCTTCATCTCTTGGCAAATGATGATAACTGGCGCGATACCAAGTAACTATATCTTTAGCATTAATATTCTGGCCATTAACAAACTGACTAATATTTTCTGCACAGCCATCTTGAGTTGGATTTTTAACTGCAAATCGTTCGCATGGATCGTAGCGAGTAACAAAAAAATCATTATTTAACCAAGGCTCAGAATTATTACCCTTTCCTTGATGCGCATAATTTAATAAATTAAGCTCATAAGAGATATGGCCAACAGTAGAGTTTTGTTCAGAATTATCTCTAACTCGCCAAAAAACTTTATTAACTGGATTGAGAGATAAAGCTGATTCAGTATTAATTGATGCAATAACTTTACTCTTTTTTAATTTATTAGAAGATGGAATACTTGAAATCTGTTCCAGTAAATCATTATTACCATCAACATCTATATCAAAATCTAGCCGCCAAAAATAGTGGTTTGTAAACCCAACAGCGATTAGGTCATTCTCTGTCACAAGCCAGCCATGATCTAAATTAGAACCAATTTTAGTTAATTTCCCACTAACACCTACAGCAGGTTCTATAATGCCATTTTCATAAAATTTCCACTTAATCACATAGCTGATTGAATTTATTTTTGAAAGACTAAACAACTCTAACAAATCACCCTGTTTATGCTGAGTACGATATTTCCAAATATAACCCATAGGTTTAGTTGTTTCACATAATACGGATTTACCATTGTTCTCTACCAGACGACCTTGTGGACAGTCTTGAGAAGAAAGGTCAACTAAAGAATCACCGCCTAAGCCAACACTTGTAACAGAAAATTGTTGTGTAGAGCCATCGTCAAAATCTGTTTGAATTTGAGAAAGTGAAGCTTCACCCAATACTTTACGTGGATTGTTCCCAGGTGTTGAATAAAGAATATTGGATAAAACAATCCCTTCGTTGGCTTTTTCTTCCCAACAAAGACTCCATTCTGCCCCTGAAGAAAAGACTTTATTTATCGTATGTCCTGCTGGGCAGTTTATATCATTGGGTCTTGCAATAGATGTCTGTGCAAAAACCGTCAAACATACAACATAAAAAACAGTAAAAATTCGTAAGTTCATTTCATTACCATATTTTGATATAAAAAATCAGAAATTAATATTCTGAGTTACTTTTTTTGTAGAAATATTAACAACAGGACTCACTTCAAAAGCAACCTGCTCCGGTGTATAAATGAGCAACTGAGCACAACGATAAACACCGCACTTTAGTGACTCAGTGTTACTTACACCAGGAAGACTATTCCCCCAAAAAGCAAAGGCTTTAATTTCTATTTGATCGGCATTAGAATACTCTTGCCCTGTAATTCGTTTATATTCTTGTAAAATAGATTTAAATTGCTCTTCATCTGCCTTAAGAATATCAACAGCCTTCTGAATTTCATTTTCAGTCAAAGGCAATTGAACTTCTGTATTTTGAGTTAAAGATAAGACAGAGTTTGTTTCAAGACTAACAACCGCCTGATGTAAAATATTTGCACCATAGTCATAGGTATAAATATCAGCTAATCGTGCTACATTATTTTCTTCCCCCTTCTTCACAGAATGGCGTTCTACTAACAATACTTCTATTTCAATTGCTGAATCTGTCAACACTTGAGGAAGGTTCTCTCGTATATATGCAAGCTGAATTTGTTTTACTTTTTCTATTTCATCAGCTTCAAGTGGATCAAGAACGCCTGCTTTGGCAAAGCCAAAGGTAAAAATTAACAACATTATGATGTAAGAACAACGAGTTACAAGAATATGATTTTTTGAGTTCATAATTATCTAAACAATTTCCAGTTTTCAAGCGGCTATCTTATCAAAAAAGCCAACAATTACTACTGCGCAAAACCATATATACATTGGGATTGAGCATATCCCAACAGACCTTAATAACATTATTTAATTTAAGTATTTACAATCAATCACTTGCCGACCAACAATAGTCAAAATCTATTTGAGTGTTTTTTAGTTTTTCTTCAATAGAGTGGCAGTTAATGACCATTAATCATTACATTTACTAATTTCTTACGTTAAATCTCAAAATGACTATCAAAATAGATGAGATTGATTTTTTCTTTTTTACTACTAGTCTTTTAAGTACAGGATATTGAAATTATGTCTGCCTTCTGACTGCAAAACGTATATTTAGTGTTAATTTCAAATACCCTTTCTTACCCTCCACTAGGAGCGAAAGGCTTAAAGATAATAGGAATTGATAATGAAACAGCTAAATATAACTAATTTTAAAATTTTAACGATACTGCTCTTAATCAGTTCAACATCAATAGCTGATGAAGCTTATCCAAATTGGTCTATCAAAGGTTTTGGTAGTTTGGGGCTTGTTCGATCTGATTCTAATAAAATAGGTTTCTATAGAAACCGCACACAAACCCAAGAAGTCAATAAATCAGTAGATATATCTACTGATTCACGTTTAGGTGTTCAGCTTGATGTTGATCTAACTGACAGTTGGCACATAACTTCACAATTTATCGCACGCGATCATGCTGGTGATTTCCTTGAACAAAATCTCGACTGGGCTTTTTTACGCTGGTATCCAAATGAGGATACTGTTGTTAGAGCTGGTCGTATGGGCTTTGATGCTTTTTTATTATCCGATTATCGTAATGTTGGATTTGCTTACCCATGGATGCGCCCTCCTCATGAATTCTACGCTAATATTCCTATCACTCATTATGACGGAATTGATATTAGAAAATCCCTATCCTTAAATCATGGTCTTATTTCTTTAAAAGCCTATGCTGGCTATACATCAACTCAACTTTCTGAAGAATATTACGATACTGAACTGGAAGGGCCAATGGCTGGTGCTAATATTGTTTATGAAACGGGGAGCTGGAGACTCAGAGCAGGATATACTTATATCAGACAAGTTGTAGACATTGATACGCGAGACCTGAAGTTGCAAATTAACGATACTACCAACAACTTTTTGTTCCCAAATTTAAATCAACTGGCACCGCTAATAACATTTAAAGATAGCAATTCACTTTATGTCGTTAGGCACTTCTTATGATGATGGAACATGGCTGGTTCATGCCGAGGCATCCTATATGGATACTGAAGGACAAGAACTGTTTAATCCTGATACAGCGAGTGCTTACCTGAGTATTGGAAGACGCTTTTCAAATGTGACCTTGTATTCTTTATATGGAGTGAGTCATTCTTTTCAAACAAAGACTGAGATTCCAGACCCTAGGTTCCCAGACCCAAGATTACTACTAATACAACAGGAAGTTGAAGAAAGATTCAATAGCCAGGTAATTAATCAACAATCATTATCCATAGGGTTGCGTTGGGATTTTTACCCTAAAGTAGCATTCAAGGCTCAATGGAGCCATTATTGGCTAGGTGAAGATGGTGATGCTTTATGGCAGCGTGATGTGGGTGTAGACACACCAGAAAATGTCAACGTTATGTCTTTTGGCATAGATTTCATTTTTTAAGGGAGATAAAAGATGAAAAAATTAATAATGCTTTTACTGCTCTCCGCATTTGTACCACTCGTTTCAGCTGAAATCATGATCATTGGCAATCTTAATAACACTGTAAATGAGTTGACTAAAAAACAAGTTCAGGCAATTTTTATGGGGCGTAAGCGCATGCTTTCAAAGGGTGTGCGTGCTATCCCAATGGATAGCTCAGATTTACGAAATGAATTTTATGAAAAATTAACGCAGCGACCAATTGAACAAATCAATGCTTATTGGGCAAGACTGATGTTTGGTGGACGAGCTTCACCTCCATTACTCAAACCTGACCAGCAATCAGTAATTCAAGCGGTGAAAACAAGTAAGGGAATGATTGCATACATTAATAGTGAGTTAATCGATGAAACACAAGTAAAACTGTTATTTATTCTTAAGTGATCAAGCCGGATAAAGATGAAATCAAAGCGCTTTAGAAGTCTAAATAACAAGTTACTATCCTATGTTGCATTAAGTACCGTAACTATTTTAGTCATCGCTAGTTTTGTTTCATTTATTATTCAGTATGAGCGTTCTAAAATAAATTCAGTAACAATGATTAATCAATTGATTGATACCGTTGAAGAAACGGTCACTGTTGCTGTTTATTCAAAAAATCAACAAATTGCTAAAGATATTCTAAAAGGCTTATTGAAAAATGATGTCATCCATAAAGCAGAAATTGTCAGTGAAGGAGGATTTAGTCTAAAGCAAATAAGGAATAGAAGTTTAGATGAAAAGTTGGAACAAATTTCTCGTCCTATCTATTCTCTCTTTGATGAGGAAGAAATTATTGGATATATCCATATTCAACCCTCCTCTCATTATAATTTGTCTGACGCAAAATACGACACGATTTCTAATGTTATCTATTCATTTATCCTAATTAGTCTAACTGCACTGGTTATTTTATGGGTAATGCAAAAATATATTTCTCTGCCTTTGACTTTCTTATCTAACACGCTTAATAAAATCCGAGAAGGTGAGGCACAGACAATATTGCCTTTAAAAAATAATGAAAATGATGAGCTGGGGCAATTAAGGTCAAACATTAATAATTTACTGTCTGAGTTAGATGAAAAATTCAAGCAGGAACAAGCATTAAAAGACAAAATAAAACGGACTAATGATACGTTATCGTATGAACGAGAAGTGATTGAGAATGTTATTCTAAAAATGCACAGATCAAAACCGTTTAATGAGAAAAATATTCGAAAAATTGAACAGTCTGTAGAAAAAATTTCTGGAGATATAGCTCTATCTGCTTTTCGCCCAAATAACAGCAGACATATTTTATTAGGAGATTTTACCGGCCATGGTCTAACCGCAGCTATTGGAGGACCGGTTGTTTTCGATATTTTTTACACAATGACCGCAAAAAACCTCCCAATGCAAGAAATTGCCTGTGAAATTAATCAACGATTGCATGAAAAACTACCAACAGGCCTATTCTTAGGCGCAATTTTCCTGGAAATTAATCCTGATAATCGCCAACTGAAAATTTGGAATTGCGGTATATCTGATGTTTTAATTTATCGTAATTCTCAATTATTCCATAGATGTACTTCATCAACCATGGCACTAGGAATTATCGACCAGGACTTTCAATCCTCTACTCTATTAAACATTGAAAATAATGATAAGGTTTATCTTTATTCTGATGGTATTACTGAAGCAATCAACAGTTTTGGAGATGCGTTCGGTCAGATTAGGTTGGAACTAGAGATCAATGAGTTATTAAAATCAAATGCTGAAATAGACGTCCTTTACGAATCTGTTCAGCAATTTATTGGCGAAACTAAGCAATTTGATGATATTACTTTGCTGGAATTAACTTGTTAGTTATGTTTAACCTAAATAAACCAGTTGAGAACAGATTTATTTAGGTTTATAAAGAGAGAAACACAGGTTTTGATTGCAGTTATTTATTTATAAAGAACATATTCTATAGTCTAGAATTCATTGCCCTGACCATTTAAGTCCGTGTAAATTTTACCCACATTTACTCTCCCCGCAATTTAAGCAA
>CAZZIX010000098.1:0-8812 GCA_964654345.1 uncultured Methylomarinum sp. | reverse complement strand
TTTTGAGGAAAAAACAAGAAGAAACATCTTAGGACACCTCTGTTAACTTTAACTAAGAGCTATTTTAGCTATTTCTCAATTAAAACGATAGCCTGTACAGCAATCCCCTCCTTGCGACCTTCAAAACCAAGTTTTTCAGTAGTTGTAGCTTTTACATTGATAAAATCAATATTAACGGATAAGTCATTGGCTATATTTGTACACATAGCGACAATGTGAGGAGCCATTTTTGGTGCCTGAGCGATAATTGTTATATCTGCATTGACCAGTTTATATCCCTTTTCTTGCACAATATTGTATACATGGCGTAATAAAACACGACTATCAGCCCCTTTAAACTCAGGGTCTGTATCAGGGAAATGTTTACCAATGTCACCTAATGCCGCTGCACCTAATAATGCATCGCAGAGAGCATGTAAAGCCACATCACCATCAGAATGTGCTTCTAAACCTTTTTCATAATCAATGGTTACGCCTCCAAGAATAACCTTCCCTTCATCAATAAAACGATGGACATCATAGCCTTGACCAATTCTAATCATTTTTGCTGCTCCCTATAAAATTGTGCGAGTTCTAAATCTTCTGGACGGGTAATTTTTATATTATCTGGTCGTCCCTCAACTATTTTAGGCTTTAAGTTTATTTTTTCTAAAGCACTAGCTTCGTCAGTAATATCTGGGTTACCTTCTGCTGCTTCTAGAGCTTGTTTTAATAGCCCATAGCGAAACATTTGTGGTGTTAATGCTCTCCAAATCTTACTTCTATCAATCGTTTTAGTGATTTCCATATCATTTACCTGCTTTAAAGTATCATGTGATGATAAAGCTAAAATACCCCCCACTTCATCCTTATGTAAAGTATCAATAAGATGATGAATATCCAAGCAGGTTAAACAAGGGCGAGCTGCATCGTGTACGAGCACCCAATCTGTATCAGCCGCTTTATTCCTTAACGATTTTAACGCTGATAATACGGAGTCAGCCCTTTCTTTTCCTCCTGCTGCGGTAATTACAAGAGAGTGACTAGAAATGTCCAGCTTTGGCCAGTAAGGGTCTTCTTTTGAAATAGCAACAGCGACTGCTGAAAAAACCTCTGCCTGTAATAATCTAGTCAGAGTCTGTTCTATTACAGTTTTTCCAGCAAGAGGGAGGTATTGTTTTGGCCTGTCTGCTTGCATTCTTTTTCCAACGCCAGCCGCGGGAACTACAGCCCAAATATTGTCAGACATTGCCATAAAAGTAACCTTAAGAGAGTTAGATATACTTCACACCCGTAACAATCGCACGAAGTATAATTAGAAAACCAACTGTTGTGAGGTAAATTGGCTAAATATTTTATTCAATGACTTGAAAAAAAGTTTCGTTTTCTTTAATCATCCCTAATTCATACCGAGCACGTTCCTCTATCGCATCGCCGCCTTTCCTTAAATCTAATACTTCCGCATATAAGGCTTCATTACGCTCTTTTTTTTCTTTTACGTCTTCTGCCAATAAGTCTAAACGTTGTTGATATTCTTTAACTTGATAAACATTACCGTCACCAAACCACAAACGATATTGTAGTTGAATAATAAGTAATACCAGCACTGCAAATAAAATTTTGACAAAATTCACTTTTTTTCTCGTATTTATTCAATAAGCCAATGTTTTCCTTTAATTAATAAATTGTTGAAATAGCGGAAAATATTTTCCGCTATTTCAAGCTTGATTCCCTTTTTAAAGCATTTTAAATGCACTACGTCCAGCATAAGTAGCTGAATCGCCTAGCTCATCTTCAATTTTCATTAAACGGTTATATTTAGCGATACGATCAGAACGACTCAAAGAACCGGTTTTAATTTGACCTGTACCTGTCGCAACCACTAAATCAGCAATGGTTGTATCTTCCGTTTCACCTGAACGATGTGATACAACTGCACTGTAACCCGCCTCAGATGCTTTATTAATTGCTTCTAAAGTCTCAGTTAATGTACCAATTTGATTGACTTTGATTAAAATTGAGTTGGCAATCCCCTTATCAATCCCTTCTTGTAAAATAGCTGGGTTAGTGACAAATAAATCATCACCCACTAATTGAATTTTCCCCGCTAATTTTTCAGTTTGTACTTTCCAGCCATCCCAATCATTTTCATCTAAGCCATCTTCAATTGAAATAATGGGGTATTTATCTACCCAGTCTACAAAGAAATCAGTCATTTCATCAGACGTTAAACTTTTTCCTTCCGCATCTAATACATATTTGCCATCTTTATAATATTCAGAAGCTGCCGCATCCATACCTAAATAAATGTCTTCGCCTGCTTTATAGCCAGCTAATTCGATTGCTTCTAAAATTACTTCAATAGCTTCTTCATTTGAAGATAGGTTGGGAGCAAACCCACCTTCATCACCTACTGTAGTTGCTAACCCTTTACCTTTTAATACTTTAGCCAGATTATGAAAGACTTCTGCTCCATAGCGGATCGCTTCACGAAATGTAGGTGCGCCTACAGGTAAAATCATAAACTCTTGTAAATCAACACTGTTGTCAGCATGCGACCCACCGTTGATGATATTCATCATCGGCACTGGAAGTACAAATTGACCACTAGTGTTTAAATAGCGGTATAAAGGAATACCACCCTCTTTTGCTGCTGCATGGGCAGCAGCCATAGAAACACCTAAAATAGCATTCGCACCTAAAACAGCTTTATTATGCGTTCCATCTAAATCAATCATTTTTTGATCAAGTGCTTTTTGGTCAGTTGCATCCATACCAATAACAGCATCACGAATCTTTGTATTTACATTAGCGACAGCTTTTAAAACACCTTTACCCAAATAACGTGATTTATCACCATCACGTAATTCAATTGCTTCTCGCTCCCCAGTAGAAGCTCCTGAAGGTACCATTGCGCTACCGACAACACCTGAAGCAAGAATAACGTCTACTTCTACGGTCGGGTTTCCACGTGAATCAAGCACTTCGCTTGCTTTAATATCTACTATTTCAGCCATTTTTTCCTCTATAAAGTTGTTTCTATCAAGCTATTTGCCTTAACAGCTTGGTCGATGGTTATTAAAGTTTCTAATAATTCTTTCATTCTGTGTAATGGCCATGAGTTTGGTCCATCACTTAATGCTTCTTCCGGTTTTGGGTGGGTTTCCATAAATAGTCCTGAAATACCAACAGCAACAGCCGCTCTAGCTAACACAGAAACATGTTCTCGTTGCCCATCTGAACAAGTCCCTTTACCACCAGGTAATTGTACCGAATGGGTAGCATCAAATACCACTGGACAGTCTGTCTTACGCATTTCCGCTAAAGAACGCATATCTGAAACTAGATTATTATAGCCAAATGATACACCCCGTTCACAGACCATAATTTGATCATTACCTGTAGCCTTGGCTTTAGCTGCGACATGCACCATATCCCAAGGTGCAAGAAACTGACCTTTTTTGATGTTAACAGGAATCCCCTGCTTGGCTACATTTTGAATAAAATTAGTTTGTCTGGATAAAAAAGCAGGTGTTTGCATAATATCTACTACCGAAGCCACTTCTGCTAACGGAGTATCTTCATGAACATCAGTTAAAACTGGCACCCCGATTTGATCTTTTACTTTTTGTAAAATCTGCAAGCCTTTTTCTAAACCTGGCCCTCGATAACTTTCGTGAGACGAGCGATTGGCTTTATCAAATGATGATTTATAGACAAAAGGTATACCTAACCCATCAGTTAACTCTTTTAGATACCCTGCCGTATCTAGCGTCATTTGTTCACTTTCAATAACACAAGTCCCTGCTATCAAAAATAATGGCTTGTCTAAGCCAGCTTCAAAACCACATAACTTCATTTTTTATTACCCTTCTGCTTAGCAGCCGCTTCAATAAACCCAGAAAATAAAGGATGTCCCTTTCTAGGTGTCGAAGTAAATTCTGGATGAAACTGGCAGGCCAAAAACCAAGGATGATCTGCCAGTTCTATAAACTCAACTAATCGACCATCCATTGATTTACCAGAGAAAATCATCCCAGCCTTTTCTAATGTTTCAATATAGTTATTATTAAATTCATACCGATGCCGATGTCTTTCTGTAATTACATCTTTTTGATACAAACTGTATGCCAATGAATCAGGCTCTAGTCGACATTTTTGCGCACCTAATCGCATTGTTCCACCCAAATCAGAAGATTCATTTCTTGTTTCTATTTGGCCTTCTTCATCCATCCACTCAGTAATTAAACCTATCACTGGATGAGGGGATTTAGGCAAAAACTCTGTACTATGTGCGCCTTCAAGACCCACTACATTCCGAGAGAATTCAATAACAGCCGCTTGCATCCCTAAACAAATGCCTAAATAAGGTATTTTATTTTCTCTTGCAAAGCGAATAGTTGCGACTTTACCTTCGACACCACGCTCACCAAATCCGCCAGGAACCAAAATAGCATCGACATTTTTTAACTCTTCAACACCTTCGTCTTCAATCAGTTGAGAATCAATATACTTTATGATAACTTTATTTCGTGTTTTTAACCCTGCATGAGTCAATGCTTCATCTAATGATTTATAGGCATCTCTATGGTCGACATACTTACCAACAATCGCAATGAACACTTCATTTTTTGGGTGGGTGATCGCTTCAACAACCTCTTTCCACTCAGATAAATCTGCTGGTGGTACATCAAGCCTCAATTGATTAACAACAATATCATCCAAACCTTGTTCATTTAATAAAAGTGGAATGCGGTAAATAGTATCTGCATCTATCGCTGAGATAACCGCTTTTTCTGCAACATTAGTAAATAATGCAATTTTCCGTCGTTCACTAGCAGGTATCGCTTGTTCGGACCGGCAGATTAATATATCAGGCTGAATACCGATAGTTCTTAATTCTTTAACCGAGTGTTGAGTTGGTTTGGTTTTTAACTCACCCGCTGTTTTTATATAAGGAACCAAAGTAAGATGAATAAAAAGTGCTTTATCGTGTCCCTGTTCAATCCCTATTTGTCGAATTGTTTCTAAAAAAGGGAGTGATTCGATATCCCCAACTGTGCCACCCACCTCAATAATAGCGACGTCCATTCCCTCAGCACTTGCATACACACGACGTTTAATTTCATCAGTAATATGTGGAATGACCTGAACAGTTGCGCCTAAATATTCCCCTTTTCGCTCTTTTCTTAAAACACTTTCATAAACTTGCCCCGTGGTAAAATTGTTCTTTTTACCCATCGTCGTTTTAAGAAAGCGTTCATAATGCCCTAAATCTAAATCAGTTTCTGCTCCATCCTCAGTCACAAACACTTCACCATGTTGAAATGGACTCATTGTGCCAGGATCTACATTAATATAAGGATCAAGCTTTGTCATCGTGACTTTTAAATCACGCTCTTCAAGAATAGCGGCTAAAGAAGACGCAGCAATCCCTTTTCCTAAAGAAGAAACCACACCGCCTGTAATAAATATGAATTTTGTCATCTAGGTTGAAATTGTGCCTACGGTTTACTCGCTAATTAAGTAAAATTAAAACCAGTTAGTTTATCATTTTTTTTCTGCTTATTCTTTTTTAACTGCATCAAATAGTCCTTTTCGACCTATACTGATCAAAGAATAATTAAAATTGAATTAACATATATTTGTGGTTGGACTGCCTTCTCTTTAGCAACCCACCCTATCTTAGACTTGAAGTGTTGGGTTAACGATAGAGCCGTTAGCCCAACCTACACTTTTTATTTAATTTTATAACACTCAGGATCTCTATCTTTCAAACCATATTTAACCAAAAAGCGAAGCAAAGACAGACTAAAGCCCTTTGACCCCGCTGCGCCACTAAAGATCCGGCTGACATGCCCACTAATCCATGGGGTTAATAAGCGATTAAACAAATTATCTTCTAAGCTATCGCCCACTTTAATAGCTGTCATTAATCGACCATTGTAGTAATAACTTACAATTTCAAACCATGCCTTAAGATGTTGCTTAATTATCTCTTCATATTCTGTTAGCGGTTTTTCCTTCTCAATAGTTTCTGCTAATTTATAAGCACTATCCATTGCTAGCAACATTCCACTGGAAAAAACTGGATCAACAAAACCACCTGAATCACCTAGCATCACCCAGTTTTCTCCACATAGTTGTTCTGAAAGAGATTGGTAATTATTAAAGCGTAAAACATCTGTGATTCGTTTTGCATCAGGGGCTAGTTTCTTTAATACAGCATCCTCACGTAATAAATTATCATATTGCTGTTCTGGCGTTTCTCCATTCTTCAAGGCGTAGTTTTCTGGAACGACTAAACCTAAAGATACTCGTCCTGGTAAAGGGATACGCCAACACCAACCCTGCTCCATTCGGTCATTATGAACATAACCAGGATCGACTAATTCAGTCTGGTCAACATGTGCAAATAACGCTACATCTTTTCTAGGACCATTTTTCATTGGAATATCCAATAGTCTTCCAATCAAATTAGCTCGCCCTGCAGAATCTACAATTAAATCTGGTTCATTTCCACCCCAATACTCAGCAGCTTCCTTTAAAGAGCTTTCGTCTAGCTTTATTTTACCTTCGTCAGCTTTTGTTAATTCAACTCGTCGAGCAACAACCTTTGCACCTGCTTTTATCGCAGCATCTACTAGTGTTTGATTAAATTTATCTCTTGGAACATTGTAGGCGTATGAGGGCAAATCACTTGGCGTGTCAGAAAAACGAAACTCAAACACTTCTGTTGCATCAAAGGTAAAACAAGCTCCAGGCTTGTATATGCTGTATGAAGCCACTTCTTCTTCAACACCTAAATCTTTCAGCATGGGAACGATCATTGGCACTAACGACTCGCCCACTAAAATAGGCGCTTTTTCTTCTGTTGCGAAGATCACAACTTTATAGCCTTTTTTACTTAATAGAATCGCTAATGTACTTGCTGCTGGCCCGCCACCTATGATGGCTATGTTTTTTTTTGAAGACATGTTTTTTATCCAACCCAAACTCTAGCATTTCTAAACATTCTCATCCACGCCCCATCCTCTTTCCAGTCATCAGGATACCATGAGTTTTGTAGTGTTCGAAAACATCTCTCTGGATGTGGCATCATAATGGTAAATCGACCATCTACCGTTGTTAGACCCGTTATTCCTTCTGGTGATCCATTTGGATTAGCTGGAAAGTTAGTTGTTGTTTCACCATAATTATCGATATAATTTATTGCTACCAAAGCACTATCTGCCTCGGATGTATTGGCAAACTCAGCGCGCCCTTCTCCATGCGCAATAACAACCGGCAACATTGATCCTTCCATCCCTTGCATTAAGATTGACGCTGAGGGCTGTATTTTAACCATTGAAACTCTAGCTTCAAATTGTTCTGAATCATTTCGTTTAAATTCTGGCCAAGATTCTGCCCCAGGAATGATTTCTTTTAAACCTGCCATCATTTGACAACCATTACAAACACCTAAGCCAAAAGTATCTTTACGCTTAAAAAATGAAGCAAATTCTTCTCTGGCTTTCGTATTAAACAAGATTGATTTAGCCCAGCCTCCACCCGCACCAAGCACATCGCCATAAGAAAATCCGCCGCAAGCAACCAAGCCCACAAAATCTTTTAATGTGACTCTGGCATGGATAATATCAGTCATATGCACATCTATTGCACTAAACCCAGCACGATCAAAAGCAGCGGCCATTTCCACATGCCCGTTAACACCCTGCTCTCTTAAAATAGCAACTTTAGGTCTTTCTGCACCAGAAAATTTAGCTGTTATATCCTCATTAATATCAAACGTTAAGGATGCCGTTAAACCCGGATCTTTATTATCTGCTATAGACTCAAATTGTTGCAATGCACAGTCAGGATTATCACGTAATGCCTGCATTTTATAGCTTACTTCAGACCATGTTCGTTGCAACTTGGCTCGACTGGCAGAATATATTTCCTCTCCCTGATAAGTAATATTTAATTGTTGCTGTTCTTCAATCACCCAGCCAATTAAATGTACGCACGGCTCTAAACCTACGGTGTTTAATAAATCAATGACCTCATCAACATCCGTTTCTTTAATCTGAATCACTGCACCTAATTCTTCATTAAAAAGAGCGGCTAAAACATCGCCATTTTCTGCAACTAAACTATCTAATTCTATTTCTGCACCTTTACGACCAGCAAAAACCATTTCAGCAACAGTTGCCAATAGTCCGCCATCAGAACGATCATGATAGGCCAACAATTTATTTTGACTATTTAAAGTTTGAATCGCATTAAAAAAAGATTTAAAAATAGAAACATCATCTAAGTCTGGTGATTCATTTCCTAATTGATTATAGACCTGAGCCAAAACTGATCCACCTAAGCGGTTCTTTCCTACACCTAAATCAAGCAAAACTAAAACACTGTCTTCATTTTTCAGCTCAGGTGTTAAGGTTTTGCTTATATCAATAACGGGAGCAAACGCAGTAATAATTAATGATAAAGGTGAGGTCATCACTTTATCTTTACCGTTATCATTCCAGACTGTTTTCATCGATAAAGAATCTTTACCTACCGGAATTGCAATACCCAATTCTGGGCAAATTTCCATACCTACTGTTTTTACGGTATCAAACAAAGCAGCATCCTCACCCTCACTACCTGATGCAGCCATCCAATTAGCAGAAATTTTAACTTTATTTAACGATTTTATTCTTGCAGCGACTAAGTTGGTTAGTGATTCTGCTATCGCCATTCGACCCGAAGCAGGTGCGTTAATAATGGCTAATGGCGTTCTTTCTCCCATTGCCATTGCCTCACCTGTTAATGCCTGAAATCCAGAAGCAGTCACAGCAACATC
>CAZZIX010000097.1:0-8842 GCA_964654345.1 uncultured Methylomarinum sp. | reverse complement strand
TCAATACACGACCCATTGATAAAAGAATATTTGTAACGAGTCCCTTCTGATGCGCATCTAATATGCGTTGAATCATGCCTAATGGAAGACTTATAGCAAAAACAATGATAATAGCTTGCGTGGTTTGCAGTAGAATTAGATTATTTTTATTATCACTAAGCTGTATTAGCCTGGATAAATCTAATTCAGGAATAACATAGACACTAAAAGTGCAGAGTATTGCACATATCAAGGAAAATAAAAACAAAGCCGAAGAAATGAGATAGGCTGGCGTTTCATGATCATCTTTTCCATGACATCGAGTAAGCGCGTTTTGTAGGCCTATGCCTAAACCCATATCGGTAAATGCCAGGAAAGCCACAAACCCTGTCAGAGCCATCCAGATACCAAATTGCTCATTACCAAGATAAGCTAGCGTAACAGGAACGGTAACCAGTCCGCTTAAAGCATTGATTGCTTTAGCAAAGGCAGCTGCGATTGCAGTATGTTTAATGCGTTTATGCCGCTCCTTACTTCTACTCTCCTCTGTTGTCATGCTTGTTAGCGTCCAATGCTGTAATATTCAAGGCCGATTTTTTTCAGTTGCGCAGGATCATAAAGATTACGCCCATCAAAAATCACTGCATCGCCAAGTGTATTTTTTAACAAGTCAAAATCTGGGCTCCAAAAGTTTTTCCATTCGGTCACGACACAAAGTGCATCCGCATTTTCTAATGTATCCACTTGTGTTTCACAAAGAAAAAAACCTGCTTTACTGCCATATATGCGTTTGGCCTCTTCCATGGCTTCAGGGTCATACGCTTTTACTATTGCTCCTGCATCTATCAGAGCCTCTAGTAACACTCGACTGGGAGCTTCTCGCATATCATCAGTTTTGGGTTTAAAGGCCAAACCCCAAAGAGCAAATGTTTTCCCTTTTATATCACCATTGTAGTGTGCCTTTATTTTGTTAAATAATACATGTTTTTGTCTATTGTTTACGTTTTCCACCGCAGTGAGTAACTCTGCCTTGTAACCATATTCCTGTGCAGTTCTTTCCAGCGCTTTAACATCTTTAGGAAAACATGAACCACCATAACCACAGCCAGGGTAAATAAAATGATAACCAATTCGATTATCAGAACCAATACCATGCCTAACATGTTCAATATCCGCACCTAGTTTTTCTGCCAGGTTAGCTAATTCGTTCATAAAACTAATTTTAGTGGCTAACATGGCATTTGCAGCATATTTAGTAAGTTCTGCAGAACGTATATCCATAGCGACAATGCGCTCATGGTTTCTGTTAAATGGGGCGTAAAGCGCTTTTAATAGCTCAGTGGTTCTTGGGTTATCTGTTCCAATAACAATACGGTCAGGCTTCATAAAATCAGTTAATGCAGCACCTTCTTTTAGAAACTCAGGATTGGAAACCACATCGAATTCAATAGCTTTAGCTTGTTTGGTTAAGGTTTCTTGTATGATTGCTTTTACCTTATCTGCTGTACCGACAGGCACGGTGGATTTGTCTATTATGATTCGATATTCTTCCATATTTTCAGCAATGCTTTTTGCAACTGCTAAAACATATTGCAAATCGGCAGAACCATCTTCATCCGGTGGTGTTCCCACTGAGATAAACTGGAATAGACCATGTTGTACCGCTTCTTTTGCATCGGTAGTAAAGTGTAATCGTCCTGCCTGTTGATTTTCCTTTACCATAGCCTCCAGGCCTGGTTCATAAATAGGAATAATACCTTGTTGTAGATTATCAATTTTTTGTTGATCTACATCCATACATAAGACATCATTTCCTACTTCTGCCAGACATGTACCCGTGACTAAACCAACGTACCCTGTTCCAAAAATGGTTATTTTCATTAAAATATAAAGTCTAGTAAAATTAGTTGCATACTATACTTAAAATTAGAATGTTTTACTGTCAGTAATATTCTTTTTTTAAGTAAGCAATTACTTTCTTAAACTATACTATAGTATAGTTAATCGCAAAAGCATTGCCCTGATTCTGTTTTTTTAAAATTAAGAGGTATAATTATCTGGAATGACTAATAAAAAACCACAGGTTACTCCCTGTTTTGATGTTTGTGAGTTAACTTCACAAACGACGTCATTCTGGCCAGCGGGAGGAATTTTGACTCAAAGCCAATTCCCGAACCATAAAGATTTCTCTCGTTGGTCGAAATGACAATTCGTTTAAAATTTAAAACAGCCAGAAATGACTCATTCTAAAGTCTAACCTCTGCTTTGTTAATGACCACACCACCTTAAATAATTTTTTTATAAGATATTTATGTTTTTAAAAAAAGGATTGTTCCTTACCTCCATGCTCCTCTTGTATGGTCATAGCTCTGCTGACGAGCGTATCATGCGTAACCAGGACTCAGTAACAGAAAGAAGACATAGCGATTTGGAAGCATTGGGTCATTCCATAGGTGGTTTTACATTGTTTCCTAAATTTGGTTTTAACTCGGAATACAACGATAATATTTTTGATACGGAAATTAAACAGAAACGCGATTATATTGCACATATCCAGCCTGGATTTAAGCTTAAGTCTGATTGGGCCAGACATATGCTTAAGTTAGATGTTAATTCAGATCTCGGTTTCTATTCTGATAACCCTGATCAGAACTATGAAGATGTAAACCTACATTTATCAAGCCGTGTTGATGTTTTAAGAGATAGTACACTTAATTTAGGCTTTTCTTTTTATAAATCACACGAAGAAAGAAACTCCCCAGATCAACAAGGTGGAGCAGCCCCAACGGCATACATTACAAACGGCTGGAATTTATCGTATAAACACAAATTTAATCGCTTTTTTACCAAAGTCGGTATCAATGCACAACATGTTCAATATGATAATACACCTGCATTTATCGGCGGAACCATTAATAATCAAGATCGCAACCATTGGCATTATCAACCCTCTATTCGACTAGGTTATGAAATTCAGCCACAATATGATGCCTATATTGATTTTCGTTTTACCGGTATTGATTATGATGAACGTTTTGATGATAAAGGCTTTGAAAGAGAATCAACTGGATATGAGGCAATAATAGGCTTTGCTTTTGATGCTACTGGACTTTTATCAGGTGATATTGCTATCGGTTATCAGTATAAAGATGTTGTCGATAATCGATTATCACGAATAGCGGGTTTAACTGGACTATTAAATTTAGAGTGGAATGTCACGCCTTTAATGACGATTCATAGCAGCATTTATCGTGCTATTTGGGAAACAACACAAGCGGGCTCTTCAGGCGTTTTTGTTACCAATATGAATATTGGCGTAGAACATGAGTTGTTAAGACAACTTTTGCTAAGTGCAGACTTTGATTATAACGTTCAACAATACAACGGTTTTGACCGTACCGTTCATAATGAGGACAGAGACGAAGGATCCTATAGTATAAGAGTGGGTGGTAAATATATTTTTAGTCGCTTTTTATCACTGGATCTTTCTTATCAATTTAGAAAACGAAATGTAAATCGTGATTTAGGGGATTATCAGACAAATCAGGTGTTTTTAAATCTTGTGGGTCGAATTTAAAGAAATAAATGATGATTATGGATTTTTTGAAGAAATGTTCTACGTTTTTTTTGCTGACTGCTATTTTAACTAGTTGTATGCCAGTTGATTTAGCTAAAGAAAATGAAATTAATGCCCCAGTGGTTAATGCAGATATAGTCTATACACTCGGGTCAGGCGATTTATTAAAAATCACCATTTTTAATCAGGAAGATATGTCTGGAGAGTATCAGGTTAATGGGAATGGAGATATTTCTTTACCTTTAATTGGTAGAATCAGGGTAATGCGCTTAACACTACCCGAAGTTGAAACACGCCTTAAAGCTAAATTATCACCTGATTATCTGCTGAATCCTCGTGTTAGCTTGCAGGTTATGAATTTTCGACCTTATTATATTTTAGGGGAAGTATCTGATCCTAAATCTTACCCCTATGTTGATGGGATGACTTATCTTAATGCGGTTGCGATTGCGGGTGGCTATACCTACCGTGCAAAAAAAGGCTATGTTTATGTAATAAGAGATAATGATTCTGAGCGTAATGAACTGAAATTAAGTACAACTCAAAAAGTTTTACCTGGAGATACAATTCGTGTGGATGAACGTTTTTTTTAAGGATAGGTTATGAGCAATCAATTGCTTCAACAAACACATGAGACTGAGTCATACGATGATGATGAACTGTCATTAGGTGAGGTTTTACATACCTTATGGTTACGAAAACATCTTATTATTACTGTCACTCTACTAATCAGCATCTTAGCTTCATTGGTTATTTTTCAATTAACCCCGCAATATAAAGCAAAAATTCAATTACTAATTGGTACTACGGGGGCCACAGTTGTTGATATCCAGTCCGTCTTGGCCAATGACTTGATGGGAGAAAGTGCCATGCTGGGTGAAATGGAGATAATTAAGTCCCGATCTTTAGCCAAGAAAGTAATTGAATCTCTAAACCTGGATGCAGTGAAAGAATTTAATCCCCAGTTAAAAAAACACAGCGCTCTTGCTTTTTTAAACCCTGTTAACTGGATTTCTGATGACTTTAAACAAACAATTGGTTTAACAGCAGTCAAGACTGAAAAGACCCAAGAAGAGAAATGGTCAGAGTTACTTTCTAAAATGACAGATACATTTTTAAAAAAAGTAAATGTATCTCAAATTAAACGCTCCCAGGTTATTTCGATTGAAATGGAGTCCGAAAACCCTCGCTTAGCCGCTAAAATGGCAAATGAGTTGGCCGACAAATACATAATAGGTCAATTACAAGCCAAATTTGATGCTACCAAAAAAGCTACGGATTGGTTAAACGATCAGCTGGCTAAATTAAAAGAAAAAGTTGAAGCCTCTGAACGTGCAGTTGAGATGTATCGACAGAAAAAAAGAATTACTCGGGTTAAGGGAAATGTGGGTTTGTCTCAACAGCAGTTATCCGAATTAAATAGCCAGTTAATCATTTCCAGAACTCAAACAGCTGAAGCAAGTGCACGTGTAAGTCAGATTCAACGATTGATACGTCAGGGCAAAGATGTGAGTAGCGTTTCTGAAGTTTTGAACTCTATTTTAATTCAACGTTTAAAAGAGCAGCAATCCACCTTACAACGTAAGCATTCCGAAATGTCAGTGGAATATGGCAAAAAACATCCTAAAATGATTCAGATACAAGCTGAATTATCTGATATTAAAGACAAGATTCAATCTGAGGTGAAAAAAATAGCTGCCAGTTTACAAAACGAGCTTGATATTGCAAGTACCCGTGAAAATTCCTTACGCTCCAGTTTAAAAAAAATTCAACAACAAACAGGTGGAGACAGAGAAGCCGCAGTCGGTTTGCGTGCACTGGAAAGAGAAGCATCGGCTAACAGAACTTTATTTGAAACTTTTTTAACCCGGTTTAAAGAAACCACGACTACCCAGGGTATGGATGAGGCTAATGCAAGGGTTATTTCTGAGGCTGAAGTTCCTTTAACATCTTCGTTTCCCAAGAAAAAACAATTACTAATTATATGTTTTTTAGGTGGCCTGTTTTTTTCTATAGTCCTGGCCTTTATGCTGGAAATGCTAAATCCTGGATTAAGAAGCCCTGAACAGATAGAAGAGCATCTAAATTTACCTACTTTAGGCATTATTCCTACTGTTGATTCAAAACTGAAAATCCATGATTATGCACTAGAAAACCCACAATCCAGCTTAACCGAAGCCGTTAACTCTTTACGTGTTTCACTGATGTTGCTTAATCCTGATGAGCAAGTTAAATCGTTGTTAGTAACCTCTGCTGTTCCTTCTGAAGGCAAGAGTAAACTGGCTATTCTGATTGCACGGATTTCTGCTCAAGCGGGTCAAAAAGTAGTTTTGGTTGATACAGATTTTAGGCGACCTACGGTTGAAACTAAATTAGGACTCGATATCAGTCAGCCTGGCTTAACAGACTTATTGATGAAACATGATATGTCCGTTAGTAAGGTGTTATTAACAGATGAAAAAACTGGCATGAAGGTTTTATCTCATGGTATGTCTAGCTATGTGAATCCTGCCGACCTTTTTTCTTCTAAACGTATGCAACAAATTTTAGCTGAGTTGAAAAATGATTTTGATCTGGTGATTTTAGATTCTCCCCCTGTGATGGCAGTGACTGACTCCAGGGTATTGTCTCGAATGGTCGATAAATCTTTATTTGTTTTACGTTGGGATGACACGCCTAGAAAAGTAGTTAAAGCGGCATTAAACCTAATGGCACAGTCTGGTGCTGATAATGTTGCTGGAATCATTCTACAGCAAGTTGATTTAAAACAGTATGGCCGGAGCGGCCTGGGCGATTCCGGCTTTTATTATCATTATGGGAAGTATGGACAATATTACTCTGGTTAAAAACTTGGTTTCTTTATTGTTTATTGCTAATATGACAGAATATTTTTATGTTAAGGTACATCCATGTCTAAATTAGCATTCTCCATTATTTTGCTTTCACTATCATTCAGCATTTCTGCTGCACCTAGTGGTAATGACAAAGATAGTCACAATAAAAGTAAAAATGCAACCCAAAAAACCACAGAAATAGCGGCTAAACTTGCTGAAAAAGGCAAAATTACTGCCGCTAAAAAAGTGAGTCCCAACTAGTGACCCAACAACTTTGGTTTGATGAATTATGTTGAGCGGACTTCAGTCCGCATAACCGACATTAATAAATGCTATTGTTATTCATAGCGGACTGAAGTCCGCTCTACAAAAAGTTTATCCATCAAACCAACATTACCATAATACTAGCTTTTTTAATGTATCGTTTTTGAAAAGAAAAGCTAGTTAAACTATCTTCTCTTTTTTATATACGATTTGTTAAGTTATATCTATTTAAAGCCTTCCTATATTTTTAGTCTGTGTCTCTTTTTTTTGGGACTCATGCTTTTAATTTTTTCTGTTCCCAGGTTTTTTTCTTCACTCGATTTATCCCATATCAATTCTTTTATTATTGAAATGCAAAAAGGCAACTCTTTTGCCCCAACGGCTGTCAATAATGTTGAAAAAAAAATAAATAACTCTATTTCCTGGCATTCTGGTGTGAAAAATCAATATCTAAAGTCAATTTTTCTTTATCAGCAGTTAAAAATTGAAGCACAAAAACATTCTGATATTCATACTCTAATTAATAAGTCAGATCATGCAACAAAAAAGGCATTACAATTAAACCCCATTGACCCATTTAGCTGGTATCAATTAGCGTTTATTTTTTACGCGCAAGGACAGCCAGATGATGTCATTTTAAATGTATTGAAATATTCAATTTATACCGGCCCAGTTGAAAAAGATTTACTGTATGGACGCATACTTTTTATGTCTGATTATATAGCGGTGATGGATGATGAATTAACGAACCTTTTTAAGTTTCAGTTACTATTATTATGGCAATTAAAACCCCATGATTCAGTCACATTAATTGTTAAAAAACCTGAGCTAAAATCATTGTTTATTGATGCCCTGTCTTTTTCCACTGAGGATCAATTACAATTTAACCGGCGTTTAAAAAAGGCTAAAAAGAAAAATAGCGAAAAATAGTTTTTCTACGAGTCTTACTTTCATTTAATAACCTAACATTACAATCCGTGTCATTCCGACCAACAGGAGGAATCTTGAGTCTAAGCACATTTTTAAGCAACAAGATTTCTCCCTGACAACCCATTTAAGGCTTGACCTCTGCTTAGATAATAGGCATATAATTTTAACCACCTTTTTAAGCCATTAGTTAATACCCTGTATGCTTATCAGCAATTTTAATTTTAAATAATTCATTGAAAAAACTATTATCAAAAATAATCAACCTAAAAAAAGTACCCCGTATTTTTTCTGTACCTGAGCATACCCGTGTCTACTGCATTGGTGATATTCATGGGCGGTATGATCTGTTAATTGATTTACATAATAAAATTGTACTGGATTCAGAAGGTTTTTCAGGTAAAAAGTTATTAATTTACCTTGGAGATTATATTGATAGGGGACTGTATTCTAAAGAGGTTGTAGATCTTCTGTTAACTCAACCTGTAGAGGGGTTTGAAGCAATATACTTACGAGGAAATCATGAACAGGTGCTGTTGGATTTTCTTAATCTAGATCCAAATATTGCCAGTCAATGGTTTAATTTTGGTGGACTAGCTACAGTGTTTAGTTATGGCCTTGCAATTAAGGGGATTCCTGTTGGCGATGATTTAAAACAAATACAACAAGACCTTATCAATAAAATTCCCACAGAACATATTTCTTTTTACTCCCATTTACAACATAGTTTTGAATACGGTGATTATTTCTTTGTTCATGCCGGAGTAAAACCAAAAGTTGCCTTAAGTCATCAATCTGAATTAGATATGATGTGGATTCGAGAAGAATTTTTGAATTCTAAATTCTGTCATCCAAAAATGATAGTACACGGTCATTCTGTCTCTAAACAGCCAATAGTTTTATCTAACAGAATTGGTATTGATACTGGGGCATATTACAGCGATATTTTGACTTGTTTAATATTAGAAAGTGAAAACAAGCGTTTTTTAGCAACGTCCTAACTAGTACTCCATCAATACAACAATGACAAAGTACTAGTTTCTGGAACTAAACGACTGGGAAAACCCCGCTCCTAGAATAGCAGAATAGGTAATTGCTATTGCGGGTATTTGTAGACTAAAATCAACAATTGCGTGTGTAGCGACTAATACCGTACTGGAAAATCCGATAGCAGGGTAAATCCAATTGCGTTGTCTAATCCAGATGCCTGTTAAACATTTTAGTGCAATCATAAAAATACTTAAAAATAGTGCGCTGGCTG
>CAZZIX010000096.1:7496-8901 GCA_964654345.1 uncultured Methylomarinum sp. | reverse complement strand
GAAAGAGCTTGAGTTTCGCTATAATAATAGAAACGAAAAATTATTTGATAAAATAATGGAAGCCCTCATGGGCGGGATAATTTAAGGAAATATTTTTTTAATTTAAGACTTTCCATATTTGACAACTTATTCGGCAACACTTGATCAATTACCGGACATGTACCAGTGCCTTTTATCTGTCTATTAGCTACAAACCATGCGTAAGATTCTTGTTCATTTTCATTTTTGGGATAGGAAATGTTTTGCGGGCTATTTTTAAAGTTTGTAATCGTCATAAATTCTTCAAAAACCTGTTTAGAACACCCGAAAATATCCTGGTAGTTTTCTTCTGTTACTTTCAATCTCTCATTAAAGTTTTCAAACTTGTATTCAAGGGTATCTGTCTTTAAAATAATTTTTCTGACTTTTACTTTTTCTATTTGAATCCGTACGCTGCCAAGCCCAATAGGCTTTCCCATACCTATTTTATGGGCGTGGTCTTTACTGCCACCAAGCTCAAGCACCCAGATGAGTTTTTTTAATTCATCAGGAGTAATTTCGTTAAAATATACTTTGAATAAAAAGGTTATCCCCTTTTTCACTGGGCGCACTGCTACCCGACGCTTGTAGTCTTCTTTTGGTGCAGTTACATCCGCAACTCTAACTGCACCTTGAATGTCTAATACCTTATCAATTTTCTGATGCCAGTAAAATTTACGTCCTCTAATTTTAGGATTGTAATTATCAAAAGTATAAAAAGGATAAGCAACTTTGAGCTTTTCCTTTCTATCTTTTTTTCTGTTCCATCTGCCTGCATAATCATAATTCCATAAGTCTGCCTCATCAGGTTTTTTAAGATAAAACTCAGTGGCAGAAAGCTTGGGCGCTGCCAGTTCGGGCAAGATGACAGTTTCATCATAATAATCAGATAAGTTTTCCTTTTTTTCGGTAACAATTGCATCTGTAAACCTTACCCTTGAAGCCACGGCGTGCTTTCCCCTAACCATTCCAAATAAGGCACAGGTAGGGCAGAGGTTTTCAATATTATCACATGGAGCATAGTCTTTGATGACATCTTTTAAGCGATTGTAAAACACTTCTCTACCAATTGCCGCAGGACAAAGATAGTATTTGCCATTGTGTTCAGTATAATAAATAAGGGCACCATTTAGATCTGTTATATTCTTTACTTTACCCAAATGTTCATAGCCGGTGTGTTCACCTTTTCTTTTATGAATATTCACTGCTTCATCGCGGTAAAGTTTTATGTTTTCAAGGAGGTTTTGAATAGCTGTTTCAGGGATAGGTATAGGTTTTTTATTCATAGGAAAAAATATAGACTCATATCTCTTTTTTGTTCCAAATGGCTCTCCTTTATGAAAGTATCCTTTTTTATAGCCACTTTTAGGAGTCTTACTAATATCTG
>CAZZIX010000096.1:0-7396 GCA_964654345.1 uncultured Methylomarinum sp. | reverse complement strand
AGCCTTCCTGGCTCTCCTACCTGCGTTGTCCTTTTGTACAATACCTTTTCTTCCTCAACCGTTGACAAACAGGAGTTTGTTACTGCTTCAAATGCAGTCCGAATCATACCTTTTATCTCACTGCCTGGAATAACAGGCATACCATCACCATAGGAAAAGAAATCATAGCTTTTACCTTCATTACCAGCCAATTTTTGAAATTCAGGAAAAGCATTGTTGTTATCTGTGTTGGGGATAAAAATGGGAGTAAGGGTTTCTAATTTGCATTCTATCCAGCCTGTAAAAGTTCGACGACTTTTTTTGTCTGTTTTTATTTCTTTATAGTTTATCCCCCGCTGGGCCTTCTCTTCCAAAGAAACAAAATGATACGGATTGACAAATGTTTCTGTGCTATATTCATATTTTTTCTTACTCACCTAATGCCTCCCCTTCTTTGTTGACAAATTCTACAAGCCTTGCATCATAGAATTTAATCAAGCCGTTTTCATCGTAAGTAAAATAATTTCTGACTTTATATTTTATGGGCAGATCTTCCTTTTTTATTTTATAGGGTATTTCTATGTTTGTTCCTCTCTCTTCTTTAAGCAGGGCGCCATTTTCTTTTTCTTCTATATCTGTTCCCCAAACGATGTGTTCTTCTTCATAGATATTTTCTAATTCACTTTCACCGTCAATTCTTATTCTATAATTAAAATTTCCATTATATCGCCAGATATGAAGCTCTGCCTTTTTGTTAAATATTCTTATTTCTTTGAAGTATATTTCCCCAAAATCTTTCTGTGGAAATAGCTGTTTATCCAATACCTTGCCTATAACTACTTCATTATGCGTATAAAGGACAAATTCTGCCTTCCTTCCCAGTCGCTCTAGCTGCTCCACAATAAAATCACCAAGTCCCTTTACCACAATTCCTGTTTCAGTCTGCGATCTTATTTGAGTAATTTGACATTCCTTCATCTTTTAGCTCCTCAAATACCTGGTAAGGGCATCTAAATAGTGTTTATCTCCATTCGCCAAAAGGTTAATTTGTTCCCTATCTATAAACAATTCCTCTCCCTTTAAGATCCCCCTTCCTATACTTGCATCACCACCCACACTTTGGAGTCCATACCATAATTCCCTTATACCAAGCAAAACCAAGCCAATTTCTTCATCTGTTGCTGATTCTATCTGTATGTTTAATTCAGCCCTTGCCTCACCTTGATTAAATATAGGTGCTTCATCAAAAAGAGCACTTTCTACTACTCCGCCAGTAAATCTATCTACCTTGTTACGGGTGTAAGAAGCTAACCTGACATTTTCAACGATACTTTCCTCAATGTAGATGCGAGATGCTTTTTTTTCTCCATTTTCTTTCTTTACTTCGCCAAATAATTCTTTAATTAAATTTTCTATTTTTTGTTGTTTGTTAATTTCCCTGGCAATATTTTCTATGGCATGCCTCAAAGCTCCTGTCCAAGAAGTGCCGGGAATGACTGGATTCCCGGCTGAATAAAGATGGACCATATCTTCTATTTCTGGATCGGAGGAGTAATGTTTGATTATAAGAGAATAGGGAAGAGAAAATCTTACTTTTATAGAAGTTATAGGAAGTTCTTTTTTCTCAAGCAGATTATGATTAAGGTCTTCAAGCTTGGGGTTGCCTTCAAAATTCCAGTCAAAATCAATCCATCTTTTTCTCTCTTCTGACTTGTTTATGTCAAGAGTAAGCAATTGCAAGTCAGAAAGCTTGACTTTACCAAACCCCCTCCTTGTCTTTGCTCCGATCTTGATTTTTCCCTCTTTTAGAGAGGTGAGAAGAAGATAAAGGACTTCTTCTATTTGTGAAGGTGAATATTTATCCTTTCTTAAAGCCATCTCAATTCTGAAGCTAAATTTATTTCCCCTTTCAAGCACCTCATAGTCATATTTCGTCCTTTCTTTAGCTGTTTTTGTCAGGTTATCTATCTCTAATCCGTCTCTTATCTGAATTTTAGGTCTATCACCTATTAACTCTGCGTCGTAAAAATAAATCAGGCTCTGAGTGGAATCTTCATTTTCTTTAGGTTTTCGGCCAAAGATTGTTTCTATTAGTTTTTGATCTGCAATATTTTTTTCTAAGTAATCTCTCGCTGCCCCTGCCAGACTAGTACCAGGGATAAATGGCTTTCCTTCCCAATCACGTAGAAGATCAGTATCACTGTTTTCATCCTGTCCACTTCCAAGTAGAAGAGGCGATAAAAGAATTAGTTTACCTTTTACGTAGATTACTTTAGAAAGTTTATCGTTCATGGGCTCTTCCTCTTTGCTTGAGTCTTATGGCATTTAAAAGGTTGAGGCTATATGTTTTATACAAGTCATAAAGTTTATCTGCCCAAAAGTCCGTACTAATATTTATCTTTTCTAAAACAGAGGCTATCTCTCCCAATTTTTGCCCAACCGTATTCTGAAATTTCTCTTTTTTTACTTCTTTATTCTCAATAAAGAGCTTCTCTGCTATCTTTTCTAAGTGTTCTGTGGCCCTGGTTTTTAATGAGTTTAACTTTTCATTCAATTCTTCAAAATTTTTTGAGTCTTTAAAAAAGAGCATCATTTTGCCTAAAAAGGCATTTGGTATCTGAGGAAATTCCTTATTTTCTATCTTTTCTAAGGCTTCTTCTTTTAACTTATTTTCTAAATATCTTAAGACTACAAATTGAATAAGTTGTTTTATTTCTTCTCCTTCTATTTTAGACAACGATGGGGTTATCTCTTCTTGTAGGGGGTTCACTCTCAAATCTTCTGTTGGCTCATACTCTTCAAATGCTATCATTCCATAACCTTCTTCCTGTCTTAAACCGAAAAACGAAAGAGATGGAACGTTTAAATCTTCTCCACTTTTATTTTTCAAAACCAGAGTGCTTCCTGCTGCAAGCGCCTGTGTTTGTATTTTAGGCAGTCTCCATATACCTAAAAATCCAGAAACTTTTTTGAATTTGAGAAAACGCTTTTTTATTTCTATCTTTTCTGGTTCAATGCCAATACTTAAAGCAACTTCTTTTTTAAAAAGCTCTACATCCGGCACAACAAATCCATACTCGTTTACTAAAATCATATCTGAATGAAGTCTTAATACTATCTTTTTACCTTCTTCCCAAGAAAGCTTCTCCTTAGCAAAAGGTTTTATATCTCCATATTCAAGTCTGCATCTTCCATACTGGGCTGTTTTTGATTTACCAAGATAAATAAAAGAGCCATCAGGAATAAGTTCCGTCAAAACCTTAAAATCGTTTTTGCTTCCTATAATTTTCCCTAAAAATTTTTGTCCTTTTTCTATAACCTCAAACTGAAAAAATTCACCGTCATTTTCAGTTGGATGCCCTATAGTACGAGACGTGGGCCTTTGATGATGATATTCTATTTTCTTGCTTACTGACAGATATTCAATTTCATCAGCCACTGTTCTCCTTACATATTCAAATTTGGGCTTTTCTATCTGCGTCTCAAGCCACTCAAAATTGAAGTATCTTTCTTTATCTTTTTCCTTTACAATAGATGTGGGAGTTGGATAATATTCGTTCCAATTTTTGTCTGTAGGATAAGCATTTAAAAATTTGACGTTACCACTTAAAAATAAGCGGTGAAAATCCTCATCTTCATGGGCATTTTTCAAATTATACTTATCAATATACGCACTGGCAAATGCACCTAAAATAAAACTACCACAGATAAAACTATCAGAAACTTGTGCCCGTCCTACCTTTGTGGTCAAAAGCAAGTCTGAAAGATTTTCTATTAAAATGGGCAGTTCATAAATTTCAGTTTTTTGTTCATCTCTTTCCAGATAGACTTCTTTGTATTTTGGTTTTTCTTCATGATCTTCTTTTAATTCAAGTTTGATTTCTCCAAGCCCCCGCGTGCGTCGCAACCCAAAATGCCTTGTTACCTTGCAAATCTTTTTTAAGTCTTCTTTATACTCAGACCTACACTCTATATCAAAATAAAATTTAAGCCCTTTTTTTAACACCCTTATTGTCCTAAGTGTGTCCTCTTTAGCCACCCCTTTCTCTAAAGCCGTCTGGGTGCGAGTATAGGTAAAATAGGCAAGCACTGTTTGTGAATTGAAGACAGGGCTTAATTCTTCTTTTGTATAGACATAAGTTAGAAAGTTCCTAATCTCTTGATAGTTTTTTAAATAGCCATCTGTTATTTTAAAATTGCTTCCAAATTTCTCTCCTTGCTTGCCAAAAATTTCCTCTGCTTTAAAGTTAATTTCTCCTAACTCTTCAAGATCCTTTGCTGATTCCCTTAAAATGCCTTTTATCCTCCTGGCAGGAATATAGGGAATACCAAATTCGTCTCTGGAAATTTCGGTATCTATGATTCCTGCTAAGCCTTCGCCTGAACCCGGCACGGCATCAGAAAGAAGCGTTAAAACGAGTTTCATTTATGAATCCTCCAGTGGAAGGTAAAAGTCAATTAATTCTAGAGCATCAAAGTAGGGAGTTTGATAATCATAAAAAATTTTGTCATCATTATTCCAAAGCTTTGGCAATTCAGTTCCCCTGCTTTTACAAAATTTCACATAAAACTCTACTTCTTCTTTTCCCTTTATAAAGGCGTCTCTTAAATTCTTTAGCTTTGACCGTGGCCAATTTTTTATCATTTTATTGAATAGTTCCGTAAATTTTTTCCATTTATACTTCTCTTCACATTCTCCTGCTACACACCAGGGACGCCACAAAAGGTTGAATTGATCATATTTCATAAGAACGTTTCCATGTTCCTCCACCTTCAATGTCTCTGCTTTCTTCATCCCTGGCACATTATATTGTGACCTTCTTAATTCTCTAAGCTCTGTCGTAATACCTGAATAAACAATATGAAAGTCAAGCCAGCTTTCTTGCATTTCTCGTCCATCGTTTAACGCGAGAATTTTTCCTTTTAATTTAGCAGAAGCACAAAGGGCCTCAGCGAGTTGATAAGCACGGTAAAAGGGGAAATGTGATTTTACAATAGCTACTCCTGCACAAGCAGAAAGCTTGTGACCGTTAACAGAGTAGTTAGAAATTTCTTTTAAAAATTCCTCAGCCAAAGTGATTCCCAAACGTCCATTACTAACAAAAGTGATATCATCTCCATTTAACACGAGCGGACGAAAAGGAAGAAAAAGCCTTTTATCTTCCTCATCCCAGTTAAGTTCTAACTTTTCTTTTAATCTTTCCCCTTTTAAATTTTCAACAATCTTCCCTACTACTCTTTTAGCCACATTTTGATAATGTGCAGTAATCTCTTTGGAAAGTTTTCTTATCTTTTGCACTGCTTCATGGTAATTTTTTACGCCCTTTATTGTCTCTTCTATCATTTTTCCCATATTATTCCCGTCAATGTGTACCACTGATAGATGTTTTTCTCCTATTCTTTGCCCTAAATTATCAAACTCAAGCGGGAACTTATAACTCTCCGTAACACCCTCAAGTAGATAATCAAAGTAGTGTCTTTCTTTTTCTTCCTTTTCTCGCTTTAAATAAGCAGGCAGAGAAATATATTCATCATTCTCAAATGTTACTGCTGCTGGCAGTCCATCACTTATTCCCTGTTTAGTAATCGCAATACCAAGTAATGGAGAAGTTTCAATTATACTCTCTTTGTTTTGTCTAAGTTTTTGCATCAACTTTTCTCTATCCTGGGCAAAATTTTCTCCTTCAGTCTCAATATGTGCCACAGCTAATCTTAATGCTCCTCCTGTTTTTTTAAGGACAAGTCTTGAAAGGGTCTGGGTTACTTCCTTAGCTATGTCCTTATTCCGATAAGCTACCATGGCATTACCACCGCCAATATAAATGATTTCAGCATCAACATTTTTGTCTTTAAATATTTTAAACTCCTTTACCTCTTCCCAATTAATTATGCCATTTGTTGATGTATTAATTGCTTCTTTTAAATATTCATCCAATACTTTTGCCACTAAGATAGATGCCCCAATATTTTCTTTTAATTTTGAAGAGGAAAAAATAAACTCTTGAATACCTCTTACATCGTATAATGATAGACAATATTCCTTTTCCATTTTTATCCTCATTGTTCTATAATGTTTTCCAATTTTTCAGATAGAGATATTCCTTGCTTGCTTAAGTTAAGCTCTTTTCTTATTTCATTTATGCCAATAAGATTCTTTCCTGCGTTTCTAGCTGCGTCAAATTGAGAAAGGTCTTTTTCCAATTCCTGAAGCTTACTGGCATCCATAAGAGAAACAACAACCACCTTTGCATGTTCTCCTCCTAATTGTTGTGCCCGGTAAATAGCTTCAAATGCCTTTTGCTTGACAACTCCTATATGTGTATCTGTTGTACAGGAGATTAAAAACATCTCGTATCCTTTTATTACAATTATATCGATTTCTGTTTCTCTACCTTTATACTTGGCTTCTATCCCTTTTCTAATTTCTTCTACGTTGATTTTCTTTTCATTTTGTAATTTTTGCAGGGTTATTAATACTAGGTCTTCAAGCCACTCTCCAGTAACAAGTTTATAAAAAGAAGGAAATTTTTCTGCTTGCTCAAGATCATACTTATTATTTTTAAGGAGATCAAAGGAATTATTAAATAAAGATTCGAATATTCCATCTTCATTCGCTTTTTTAATTTCTTCTATGAGTTTTCGTTTTTTCTTTAATTTGTATTTAAATCTTTTTCTGAATTTATCCATTTTGCTTTTCCAGCTTTTTTTATTTTCTGTGATTCTCTGCAATATGTGCTTTACAAGCTCATTAAATTTTTCCTCATCCATAATCTTCGTATATGATGGTTGATCTTTTCCCTGATTTTTTATCTCCATATCATGTAACTCAAGTAGCGTGTTAATATTTAAAAAAACTTTTCTTCTCAGATCATTATCTGTCGGGAAATGTCTGCTATCTTCTAATACAAGCCAATGTTTATCGGGATCAAGATAAGAAAAAATTGCCTTTTTCCCCTTCTTTTTTACATAGTTATAAATAAACATGTAGGTGTATACAGACATAGTCTTTTTACCGCCAGTGAAATTAATATGAAGAGAAGAGATATTGTTTTTCTTTTCTAAAAAATTGTTTAATGTGTTCTTTATATTTTTAGGATCATTTTCTTTATCTTTCAAATCAATTAACTCTACTTTAATTTCCCGTCTTTTATGTTTAAATTTTCCTTTTAGTATTTGGGCAAATCTTTTTGTTTCTTCTGAATGCACTAACACAATCGAATCTGGCAAGGGCAGTTCTTTTTGGTCCTGGCGGTTGTTATTTAGCAAATAATCTCCTACTATATAGCCAGGTAATGGATTACTACCAACTAAAAGAAATAATATATGCATTTTGTACTCTCCCTAGCACATATTAGATATTTGTTAACTTTAACTTCTTTTCCTTTTAACATTTTTTACTCCATATTTTTTATAAACT
>CAZZIX010000095.1:0-8976 GCA_964654345.1 uncultured Methylomarinum sp. | reverse complement strand
AAAAAGAGATGCCAGAAGAACAATTTATAGAGTTAGAAATGAAAGCGATGGAACTGCTGTCCTTACGAACAGAAGCTCACCGAGACCTTCCTGGCACTAAAATTACTGCTGAATACCATTAAACATCAGAGTAACAGTGCCTAGCATGATAAATAAAAACACCACTAAAATGAATAATGGATGTTGTCGTTTTAAAATCATGCTCATCATCTGTCTAGGCTGAACGTAAGTAGCATTACTTAACAATGGCATAACTTCTTTAATTATCTGTTCAGTATTAAAAAACTGTCGCTGCCAATTAAAGGACATAGGGATTGATCCTATAAATAATTGAGCATCAGAAAAAAATATACTTTCCTCTCTGCCTGCTGCATACTCCCCATTATATTTTTTAATAATCAGGGTGTCGCCTAATGTGCCCACCTTCTTTGAAAATAACTGATATGCCAATGACAAGGCTATAATGATTACTAGCATTGCAAGAAGCAGGCTCATTTTAAAAATACCTTCATGCTGCTCCATCCATGCAATGAGAATAACGAATAGTGGAACTAACATAATAAGTTTTAATAATTGGACTTTTTGCTTATTAGCCGCAACCCATTTTATTTCTGGGTCATTAATGTCAATAATTATAGGCGTGGAAAGAACCTGTTCTTCTGATTCTTTTAGTTTTTGAATGAAGGCTACAGTTAATCCGACAATCAAAAATACTGCAAATAACCCAACCGCAATGTAACTCAAATAGATATAGAATAAACGGCTTTTTTGTAGCTGTGCCAGTTTTTTAGTAATCTCTTGAGGTAGTGAGTTACTGATTAATTGCCCTTGATAATCCAGTTGATATATTCGATTATTGTTTAAATCGGTTATCAACACTTGCTCACCTAATATTGCAAAATCAAAAGGATCAGCATCTGTGGGTAGTTTGACAGTTTCAACAAATTGCCAGCTTTCATCATAAATCGCAATAGTGCCGTTACTCATAGAAGCGCTTAAATTATTTACCCACCAATGCACTCCTATCTTTGCAAACGAATAAGGCCAGATATTTTCTTTTAATATTGGATTTAAAATCGAATGGCTACGCAGAATTTCTCCAAAATTTTCTGTATCAGTCTCTACTATTTGAATAGCATGGTGGTTAGTATCAGCCACCAGCAACTTATCATTTTGTAAGCTATTCTGATTGGGAAATTTATATCCTTTTTCACTCACCGCAAGTTCATTACCCTGTACATCAAATTTACGCAGTTTGTGCCTACTGGTATCACTTACATAAACAGTATCCGTCTTAATATCTATACTAAGATGAAACGCGCTATCAAAATCCAGTTGATTTCGCCCAAATGGGGAGCATGTTTTTAAACCCTGACTACAACGATATAACCCTTCATTATCATATTTTGCTACGGGTACTTTAGTCTCTGTCATGCGTAGGTAACGCGAAATGCTTTCCAGTAAGCCTGGATTATATTTACCTTTTCGAATTAACATATCGCCATTCGAGAAAAATGCAAAATCACCTACCAGATCATCAACCCCCATTTCAGCTAAATCATAACTAGCCTGTAATTCTAAGGAAGGGGTTAAGCGATATAATTTATCAGAAATATGAATCACTACATTACCATCAGGATCAAGCTGCATCTGGTCTGGGCCACCTACATCAAGAGATTCTCCTCGCGCCCAAAAAATCAAACTAATCAGGCATATACCAGTTAAAATGATAAGAAATGCTGTTAATGGCTTAACATTTTGATTCATATATTATTAATTTTTAAAAGGACAAAAACTAATAATAAAGTATAGGTAAGACTTTTAATCTTTCAATGATATTTATACTTCGCGCGGTCACGGTGCGGTTTTCTATCTGTTGGTTTTTACCGATAGGCTGCGTTACTAAAATGGTTGCGTAGCTGGCTATGTGCCGATTTCAGAAATTCATATTCAACTGGAAAACACTATATAATTGTTTCCAGTTGAACTGAATATTATGCTCCATTATTTTAGTTGAATTAATAACTAGCTAATGAGCCTTGGCCTCGAACGCACCAAGTTCGTCTGTTGTTATTTATCGACATAGCAAAATGAACTTGTCCTTGTGTTACATCAACGGCCCATGCTGCCAGAGGAGCTATACTTCCTGTAGTAACCGTAGCTGTCCAAAAGATAGACGAGCTTACACCTATAAATGGGTGATTATCTGATAAAGCAGGATCAAAATTGTTTGGGTCAAGTAAGCTAGTAAATTCAGATAATGAGGGCAACCGCCAGCCCATACGATTACCAACTTTAGCTTCGGCACATAGGAATCGCGCATTGAACCAGGTTGTTGAACCTAAGGGTTCGACCATCCAAACTAGTTGAGTTTCTTTATCTAAAACAGCTTGATCTGCAAAGCGAGAGAGTACTTTAAAACGTTTGTTTCCGTTATTAATTTGCTTGTCCCAAGATTGTACATCAGCTGCGAAAGCTTGGGACGTGACAAAAGTTATTAAACAAAGGCTAATACAAAATAAACGTGAAATATAATAATTTATTTGTTTCATGGCATTTCTCCATTACTAATAGAATATATAATTCGGGGGAGTAATCTCCCCCCGAACGTTAGTATCGGAAAAATATAAAGCTGTGAATAGTAACTATTACCACATTTGCTAAAATATAGAGCTTTCTGGCGCGAAGTATATTACAGATTATCCGGCTTCAGCCTGTTTATTAAGGATGGCAGATGGTCTTTGCATGGTTGTTTTTCCAGTCATTACATCCAGGGTTTTCCATAAGCGTTTGAATACAGACTCCTGGCAATAGGGAATCCCATATTTTTCGCATAATGCTTTTACCTTTGGTTGTGCTAAATGGTATCTGCTTAAAGGCATGTCAGGCCATAAGTGATGTTCAATCTGATAGTTTAACCAGCCTTGAAGAAAATCAATTCGATCCGTGCCTGTTGCGAAATTAGTCGATCCAAATATCTGTCTAAGATAAAACTCTCCTTTATTCTGAGCTTTTTCTTCAAAAATAAATAAATCTTCACCAACATGGTTAGTACCAATAATTAAAAAGGTATGTAGATTAGTAAAAACTTCAGCTATTAAGGAATTAATGAGTACATTGGTTGCTGCAACGGCTCCCCCTATTGACATCACTATACCGACAGGAATAAATAATAGAGGAATTAATGCAAATCTAATGGCTATATAGGGTAATAAACAGACTGTCCATAATTTACGCCCCACTGGTTTCATTGGGTTCCAAGTATCTGCATGTGAATAAACTACCGGTTCTTTTCCTTCTTTTTTATCTAGAAAATGCTGCAATTCAACTAAAGTTGACGGCGCATAATAGGCAAACTTCCAGGTGCATGCCATAATTCCAAGCCCAGCATATCTTGCCCATTGTGGCATTTTGATCTTTCTAAAATCTTCAGTATTGAATTCTACTTGATCAGGGTCCGCTTTTTCGCCAAGATTATAATGATGTAGATCATTATGCTCTTTGTCCCAAGCCTCAGGCAACATCCACTCTAGCCAATCAAGATAACGGCGCTTTCCTTTCGCAAAGCCTTTGCTTGTATAGTGTTTAGGAATACCTTCTATCTTATCGTAAGCCCGATGAGTAACGTGATGGGCGATTGTTGTCCAACGAGTCGCATTACCCTGGCTAATAAAATAAGCAGAGATAGGGTTAGGTATAATCCATGCAGTTCCATAACCGATGATTGAACAAATGCGCCCCCAGCGTTCAATTTTTTTTAAATGTTGAAAATCTTCCATTCCTACATCACTTAAAACTTCCTTGCGAATATTATCTATATCTTGTGCAAACTTTTCCCTATCAATTGCATGGTAAATATGTTGAGTCACAACTAATGTTTCCTTAAAATTGAATAGCTTGGGCCGAGGAACGAAACCCAATAAATCAGTATAACTAGCGGGCTCGTTCTTACCCATAACCTCGGAATTATACCAATTTAAGGCAATGTAGTTTAATAAAATTGAACTAAAGATAGAATTTATTTTCTTTAATTATGAGACCTTGATTGTTTTTGTTTGCGCACACCTTTATTCTATAGACTAAACTTAATTTCTAAAGGGTTTATTTAATTTCGTTATGTATGAAAAATACTAGTTTTAATGAGAATGAGTCAAATTATATTCAAAATACTCTTTCTTCTCAACATCCTCAAATAGAGCAAGAATCTGATCGGCAAATGTTAACCCGAGTGGGTATAAGATTTGGCATATTGTTTTTTGTTCTTCTAATGTTTGATTCTTTGCTGGATTGGCTGATTGCCTTATTTGATCTTTTATTTGAATTGATCCATTTGGGCATTGATTTAGTTGAATACTCAATAGAACTTATCCTAGAGAATACAATTAATACAGGACATCAAGAAAGCGAAATCATTATGATCAATGCTGCGCTTATTATTTCACTGTATTTGATATATCGGTTTTTCTTTGCTATTCCAAAAATGTATACAAAAGGTACAAAAAAATGCAAAGAATGCTGGTTGAGACGTAACAAAAGTAGATCGGATCGTTGGAATGCACTGTCTTTATCCTCTAAAGTCAAATTAATCAGTGCCTATACGTTTGGCACATCATGCCTTTTATTTTTAGTTACACTTTAATTTAAAAACAGATTGTACATTAGCGTTTTTTCTGAACCGAAAAATAAATTTATTCCGGTAATGCAAGCCTATAACTATTATTTGGAATATTGAGTATTAAGGCAACACCGAAAGCTTATACCACCACCCGCTGGCAAGTCTCGGCCATCAATATTTGTAAGTTCTCAGCGTATTAACCCAGCCAAATAAAATAACAAAACAAATTCAGGCAACTTTCTCTCTAACACAAACGCTATTGCCTGAGTCACACTCCACCTTGTTTGCGACAAACTGATACATACTACGGGCTTCCGATCCTAGTGCGTTGCTCTACCTCCTGCATCCATGCAGTCGTTGCTATCGACAAAAATCAACTTGCTATAAAATCTGTATCCGTGACCGCACGAAATATAAGTTAAGATTTGATTCATCCACTTTATTTCACCTAGAGCCAAATATCTTTAGGGCACCTCTATTAATTGATGGATGAGAAAATTGAGAACCAAAATATTCAAGATCAAGGCGAAATCCGCACGTAATAGCAGGCTATTGCGAAGGGTTTCAACGCAGAGATTGGATGTTTTGGACTCAATTTTTCCATTCATCAATTAATAGAGGTGCCCTTTAGGATATTCCTATTCGATTTGGCATCCATTCTTGTAAAAAATCTAAAAAAATTCGGACTTTTGCTGATAAATATTTTCGATGGGGATAGATAGCATGTATTTCCAATGGAGAAACATTATATTCTTCCAAAACAATTTGTAATCGCCCTTTTTCTATATCCCTACCAATCATATATGTGGGTAACATAACCAGTCCTACGCCTCTGTTTGCAGCTACGCGAATGGGTTCAGCAACAATAGATTGTATGCGTCCATTCACTTTGATAATCTTTTCTTCCTTTGATGACCCAAATTTCCATTTATTATAGGGAGGAATTGCCCAATTAACTAAACAATTATGGTTATATAAATCATTAGGATGTTTTGGAATACCAAAATGCTCAAGATATTCTGGCGCACCACATACCACTAAGGACGAACTAGCTAATTTGCGAGCAACCAAACTACTATCTGGTAATTCACCTAAAAATATTCCAATATCGATACCTTCATCAATAATGTCAGCTTGATTACCTTTTAGGATTATTTCTACTGATAAATATTTATTTAGTTTCACAAATTCTGCAATAGCGGGTGCTATATGCGTTGTTCCAATAACAGGGGGCGCACTGATTTTTAAAATTCCACGAGGTTCTATTTGAAGATGAGTCACTGATAATTCCATGTCATCTACATCAAGTAATATTTGCTGACATTTCTCCAGATAAGAAGCCCCTATATCTGTCAAATATAAACTACGTGTTGTTCTATTAAATAAGCGACTATCTAACATCTGCTCCAAAGACATAATGTGATTGGATACCATAGCTCTTGAAACACCAAGTTCTCTAGCTGCTCCAGCAAAACTACTGTGCCTTGCCACTCGAACGAATACATTCATGCTAACAAATTTGTCCATTAAAAATCCTTAAAGAAACAAGCATGGAAAAAAGCCAAATGGAGTAGTTGACAAACTATATTGTCAAGCAATATATGACAATTATTTACATAAACACTATATTGTCAATTATTTTCATCCCTGTATAGTAAACCTAACACCAATTCGCACCCTCCTTAGCGAAGCACGACAAGCAAAGACCTATTTTAACGCTTGTCTTTATCAGCTCTCTTTGGTGAAAATGCCATTGAGAGCTTTTTTTATTTAAAAGTAGTTCAACCAAAGGAAAAACCATGAGTACATTTCCAATAGATCTTAACGCATATCAACGCATATCATTAGATGCAAGCAATTCAACTCTGACGGCAGAACAAAAAACAGCTTTAGAAACCAATATTCAGCTATGCCGCGATGCCATAGTTTTCTTCACCTCTACGGGTGCAGCAAGAGGCGTAGGTGGTCATTCTGGTGGTCCTTATGATACGGTACCAGAAGTCATGATTATGGATGCACTTTTTCGAGGCGCAGCTGAAAAATTTGTCCCCATTTTCTTTGACGAAGCGGGACATCGTGTGGCTACCCAATATTTAATGTCAACCTTAAATGGTGATCTTCCTGCTGAACGGTTGATGGAATATCGTGCCGCTCATTCGCATTTACCCGGTCATCCAGAATTAGGTTTTACCCCCGGGGTAAAATTTAGCTCTGGGCGTTTGGGGCATATGTGGCCTTATGTCAATGGTGTAGCTATGGCAAACCCAGGTAAAACTTTATTCTGTTTAGGCTCAGATGGTTCACAACAAGAAGGTAATGATGCTGAGGCTGCACGCTTAGCAGTTGCACAAAACCTTAATGTCATACTCTTAATTGACGATAACGATGTCACCATAGCGGGGCATCCTTCCGAATATTTAAAAGGCTGCAGTACGGCGGAAACACTAAAAGGACATGGCATGACTGTACTAGAGGGCGATGGTGAAGATATAGCCGGTTTGTTTCAACGCATTTGCGAGGCAATTAATATAGACGGTCCAGTGGCAATTATAAACAAACGTCCAATGTGTCCAGGTATTGAGGGACTTGAAGGTTCCACACATGGACATGATGTAATTTCTGTAGATCTGGCACTCAGCTATCTTGAATCTAATAGTCAACAAGCTGCTGCTGATATGCTCAGAACTATCAAAGCACCGAAACAAGACAAAGACTTTTTGGGTTCCAGTGATACATGGAACGCTAACCGTAGTGTATTTGGTGATGCTGTTGTTAATATCCTGAGCAAAATGAGCGAAGCTGAGAGGATTGAAAAAGTACGTGTTATCGACAGCGATCTGGAAGGTTCTTGTGGATTAATTACCATCCACAAAGCTAATCCTGAAGTCTTTATTGCCTCAGGTATTATGGAGCGAGGAAACTTCTCAGCTGCTGCAGGATTTGGAATGGAAAAAGGCAAGCAAGGGATTTTTGGTACCTTTAGTGCTTTTTTAGAAATGACTATTTCTGAAATCACCATGGCGCGTTTAAATAACTCAAATGTATTAAGCCACTATTCACATTCTGGTATCGATGATATGGCAGATAATACCTGTCATTTCGGTCTGAATAGCATGTTTGCAGACAATGGCCTAAGTGATGGCTATCCAACTAATTTGTATTTTCCAGCCGACATGAATCAAATGAATGCTTGTCTGGATAGTATCTTTTTTGATCCAGGTTTACGTTTTGTGTTCTCAACTCGATCTAAAGTACCCGGTATTCTTGATAGTGATGGAAATGAACTTTTTGCCGGTGATTATAAGTTTGTATCGGGAAAAGATGAGGTTATTCGTGAAGGCACACAAGGCTATGTTGTCAGTTTTGGTGAATCCTTATATCGTGCTTTGGATGCTGTTGAACGCCTTAAGAAAGAAGGTATTGATGTCGGTTTGATCAACAAACCAACCTTGAATGTAATTGATGAAGCGATGTTAACTAAAATAGGTGCTTCGCCACTGGTTCTGGTGGTTGAATCTTTTAACCAAAAAACCGGTTTGGGCAGTCGATTTGGCACCTGGTTACTTGAGCGCGGTTTGACACCAAAGTTTGCTCATCTAGGCACCCATAAAGAAGGTTGTGGTGGTTTATGGGAACAATTTCCCCATCAAGGTATTGACCCTGCCGGCATTATGGCTAAAGTCAAGGAAATGCTATAAGGTAAACTGTTTATATTAATCTTTTTTATCAGCAAGGGTGGAAGAGTCTAGAATCATCCACCCTTTGCTTTTAAAGGAAGACAGTGAGATTGGGGTCAAATATTGACTTCATATTATAAATAAATCGTAAACAATTTTTTTGAAAATGGAATCTGGCAATTTTTTTTCACTCAACTATCATATTGTGTCTGAATCAAGATTTATTATGCATTAAACCTAGAATAATCGCCTGAATGCGGAGTATGGTGCAAGCTATTGATTTAACAGTAGTTTAAAAAACTCAGTTTCATACGTCAGCGTTTTCAAGCTAGTTGTCGCCTAAAGTAAAAACATGATGCCCTTCGGGCAAAAAAAGCAAGAGCATCAGACATTTTATTCTCAAAATAAATAAGCTTCCTCAAAAAACTTCCACTTTTCTCAGAGCTGATTATAATTCAGGACTAAGTTCCCAAATATAAATATTTGTAACTTCTCAGCGTATTAACCCAGCCAAATAAAATAACAAAGTAAATTCAGGCAACTTCCATTCAAACATAAACGTCATTGCCTGGGGCATCTCACAGCAGTCAATCCTCTCGCTCTGAGGGAGCGTTATGACTTACCTCCGTAACTATTTTAGCAACGCAGTCTACCGGTAAAAATCAACGGATAGAAATCCGCACT
>CAZZIX010000094.1:6443-8980 GCA_964654345.1 uncultured Methylomarinum sp. | reverse complement strand
GCTTTTTCAAGTTCGCCCCAAGCTCTATTTTTCTTAGCTTTATCACGAGAAAGAAGAGTAGCTCCTAATCCATCTTCGAATAAGTCAAGAGCGACCTCAACTTCATCGCCAATATCGACTTCCAGCTCACCATCAGGCGTTAAAAACTGCCATTTTGGTATTACACCTTCAGATTTTGCTTGCGCACTGACAATAACAAAATCATTATCAATATCAATAACAGTACCAATTAACATTGCGCCTGGACGCATTTCAGTCCGGATTAGACTTTCTTCAAATAATTCAGCAAAGCTTTCGCCCATTTTTCTTTCCCATACTTGCTTTATATATACATCAATAGTTCACCATACATTGTTATGTTGTATGCTGTTTTATCAAAAAGTACAAGCAAGTCTCATTTATTAAAGTTAAAAATAAAGCCATTTTCTAAAAATATCAATAGCCACCAAAAGGTTCTAACGAACCAGATTCAACACTTCTTCAATAACCTTTTCAATCGGCAACTCAGAAGAGTCTATATAAAGAGCATCATCCGCTTTTTTTAACGGTGCAATTGAGCGTTCTTGATCTCTACGATCACGAATCTCAATTTCTTTAGTTATTTCTGCTAGATTAGCATTAATTCCTTTTTCTAACAACTGTTTGTATCTTCTTTTCCCTCTTTCTTCCGCGCTAGCTGTTAAATATGCCTTTTTTAAAGCACTAGGAAAAACGACTGTCCCCATATCCCGGCCATCAGCAACAAGCCCTGGGGCTTTTTGGAAGTCTCTTTGTTTCTGCAGTAATACCGCCCTTACTTCTGGATATGCTGCGACTATCGACGCAGTATTTGCCGTCATTTGAGAAGGAAGCTCTGAAGTTATATCCAGTCCATTAAGCTTTACAATAAGCTCATCTCCACATTCGAACTCCAGCACCATTGTTTTTGCAATCTGCACTACTGATTTTACATCGGCAATATCACATTTTTTTTGCAGCACAGCAATAGCCAAGGAACGATAAATAGAGCCACTGTCTAAATAATTCCAGCCCATTTTTTTCGCTACGGCTCTACTTACAGTACCTTTACCTGCGCCACTAGGGCCATCAATGGTTAATACAGGCGCACTCATTTTACCTTCAATCCTAATTGTATTGCCAATTCTCGAAACTCAGGAAACGATGTATTTACATTTTCACAATCATTAATGGTAATCGGAGCAGTGGCTTTTAGACCTGCAATCGAAAAAGACATGGCTATTCGATGATCATCATGAGAATCTACTTCACCCCCTCCAATTGAATCAACCACTTTACCTTGGATTATCATACCATCATCAGTCGCTTGTGCATCTACACCTAATATTTTCAATCCATCTGCCATCACCTGAATACGATCACACTCTTTAACGCGTAACTCTTTGGCTCCCGTTAATTTTGTCTGCCCTTCTGCACAAGCGGCTGCTACAAATAACACAGGAAACTCATCAATCGCCAAGGGCACCAATTCCTCTGGAATATCAATCCCTTTTAATTGACTGGAAACAACTCGTAGATCTGCTACTGGCTCACCACCCACTGTCCTTTCATTTAGAACTTCTATTTTTGCACCCATTAAACGTAATATTTCTATAATACCGGTTCGAGTTGGGTTAACGCCTACATGTTTTAATGTAACATCAGAATCTGGAGCAATAGATGCACCGACTAAAAAGAAAGCTGCGGAAGATATATCACTCGGCACATCAATATCAACAGCAAGTAGTTTTCCCTCTGAATTGATACTGGCTTTATCCCCGTCTCGTGTTACTGGATATGAAAAACCATTCAACATTCTTTCAGTATGATCTCTTGTCGGCGCTGGCTCCGTTACCACAGTATCGCCTTTCGCATACATTCCTGCTAATAATAAGCACGATTTAACCTGCGCACTCGCCATCGGCATTTTATAATCAATTCCTTTTAAATTGCCCATTCCAGTGATTTTCAGCGGAGCAGTTCCATCAGCCTGAGTTTTTATATTAGCACCCATTGTTAGTAAAGGATCCGTCACTCTTTTCATAGGCCTTGACGATAAAGACTTATCTCCTGTCAAGACAGAATTGAATGTTTGCCCAGCTAATAAGCCACTCAATAAGCGCATTGATGTTCCTGAATTACCCAAATACAAAGGGTCTTTCGGTTCTTTTAAGCCATGCTTACCTACTCCATGTATAGTGACATTGCCATTTTTTGGCCCTTCAATTTCCACACCCATCGCTCGAAAAGCCTGCAACGTAGCTAACGCATCTTCCGCATTTAAAAAACCGGTCACATGAGTAATACCTTCAGCTAACGAACCTAGCATAATTGATCGGTGAGACATTGATTTATCACCAGGCACTCGAATTTCTCCCTGTAAACTTCCCCCTGGCTGAACATTAAATGTAATAGATTGCGACATATGATTATCAAATTGATTAAGAAAACGCTGCCGTGCTTGTTTGGCATGCGTAAAAGTTTCTAAAAGTTGCTGGCTTTCATTATTATCCAACATGTGTTCTATATTTTTTAGCTCT
>CAZZIX010000094.1:0-6343 GCA_964654345.1 uncultured Methylomarinum sp. | reverse complement strand
CCTTTTGTGCTACCAGCATCCGTATAAATAGTCTGTTTATTCCAAAACGGCTGTAGCTGCCTAAAAACTTGCTCTATCACACCAACAGGGGTACAAATAATGACACAATCAGCATTTTTAACAGCCGGCTCTATATCAAAATAATATTCATCAATAACCCCTAATCTTTTTGCTGTACGCAGATTTCCTATCCCTTTTTCTCGCCCAAAAGCAACAATATGATGACATAAACCTTGTTCTCGCGCAGATCTTGCAATGGAGCCGCCAATCAACCCCACACCAATAATACAAATTTTATTAAACATTAAGCCAAAACTTTTTTAAATGCCTCTATAAAAAACTGGTTTTCCAGCTTCGTCCCTATACTTATCCTTAAATGATGAGGCATTTCATAATTTTCGACAGGGCGAACAATCACTCCTTTTTTTAACAACGCTTGATAAATAGGCGTTGACGATTGTTGTAAGTCTACAGATATAAAATTACCGTGAGAAGGAATCCAAGATAAACCTAGCGCTGAAAACTCTTCTGACAAAAATTGCATCCCTTGATTATTATTAGCAATTGCCTCTGCAAGATAATCTTCATCAAGTAATGCAGCTTCTGCAGCGGCTAAAGCCAACATATTATTGTTAAAAGGTTGTCGTACACGATTAAGCAAATCGGCAAGGTCAATTGACGATAATCCATACCCTACTCGCAGCCCTGCTAATCCATAAGCTTTTGAAAAAGTACGGGTAATAATTAGGTTTGGATATTTATTTAACCATTCTATTGAGTCTATTCTTAATGTTGGGTTAACAAACTCAAAATAAGCTTCATCAAGTATACAAACTACAGTTTCAGGTAATGCATTGATAAAATCTTGCAAGACATCTTTTCTTAACAAGGTGCCTGTTGGGTTATTTGGGTTTGCAATAAATACTAATCGTGTTTTTGTATTTACCTTAGCAAGCATTGCATCTAAATCATGTCCAAAATTCAATGCCGGTGCTACTCTAGCAATTGCACCCGCTGCCTGGGTCACTAATGGATAAACCGCAAACGCATGTTGAGAAAAAACAACTTCAGAGTCAGGTGTTAAAAAAGTACGTGCAACTAATTCTAAAATCTCATTTGAACCATTCCCTAAAGTAATTTGGCTTGTTGAAACATTCAGTTTTTTAGCTAATGCTTGTTTTAATGCAAAACCATTACCATCTGGATAACGAGCAAGTTCCGGCAATGTTTTTTGAATCGCTTGTAACGCTTTTCCCCCTGGACCTAAGGGGTTTTCATTTGAAGCCAGTTTAATGATATTAGTTAAACCAAGCTCCCTTTCCAGCTCATCAATTGGCTTTCCTGGTATATAAGGAACGAGTTTCTGTACACCTTGAACCGCAAAGTCACAAATTTTAATAGTATTACCCATAATATTTAAATAACAGCTTTAGGATATGAACCTAATATATTTAGCCAGTTAACATGCTCTTTTAATGACTCTAACGCTCTACTTACATTTTCATCATCTTTATGTCCTACAATATCTATAAAAAAGACATAATCCCATAGAGCTTGCTTAGAGGGCCTTGATTCAATATGCGTCATACTAATACCGTATTTAGCAAAAGGCTCTAATATATTCTGCAAAGAACCTGCCCTATTACCCGTAGATACCAGTAAAGAGGTTTTATCTAATCCTGTTGCGGCAGGTGTTTGCTGCCCAATGATAATAAAACGAGTGGTATTATTAGATTCATCTTCGATATTCTTTTCAAGAATATCAAGTTTATAAATATTTGCCGCAACTTCACCTGCAATTGCCATTTTATCTTGACTTTCAGAAGCTAAACGCGCCGCTTCAGCATTGCTACTTACCGCAATTCGTTCCGCATAAGGTAAGTGCGAATCTAACCATTGGCGACATTGCGCCAAAGATTGTTGGTGCGAAAAAACTTCGTTCACATCACTTAACTTTTTAACATGCCCCATTAGATTTTGATGGACTCTTATTTCTACTTCACCACAAATTTTGAGCGATGAAGAAACAAATCTATCCAAAGTATGGGTAATCACACCTTCTGTGGAATTTTCCACCGGCACGACACCAAACTGACAATGTTGATTTTCTACTTCTGTAAAAATATCATTAATCGTGGTCACAGGCATGGTATTGACTGTTTGACCAAAATGCTTAAAAACGGCTTGTTGTGTAAATGTTCCTTCTGGCCCTAAAAAAGCTATATCCAACGGCTTTTCTAAAGCTAAACAAGCTGACATTAGCTCTCTAAAAAAGCGAGCCGCAGTATCATTTGAAAGTGGACCAAGGTTTTTTTCTTTAATACTGCGCAAAACCAATGCCTCTCGATCAGGCCGATAAAATGAACCTGTCTCTCCCTCAGAAACTTTAGTTCGAGCAACTTCTAGCGCACAAGATGCGCGTTGATTTATCAATTGAAGTATTTGACTATCAATTGCATCAATTCTATCTCTAAGCTCTGAAAGTGGAATTATATCTGCCATCGCATTTTTCTATAATGAAGTATTGAAAAACATTCCGATTCCATTTTTATCCATGGGTTCTTTCAAATTCTTTCATAAAATCAATTAAAGCCATCACCCCTTCTTCAGGCATTGCATTATATATACTTGCACGCATACCACCGACTGATCGATGACCTTTTAATGAGCTTAAGCCATTTTCTGTTGCAAGACTTAAAAAATCTTTGTCTAGTTCTGCATTTGCTAAAACAAAAGGCACATTCATTCTGGAACGAAATTCTTTTTTTACTGGGTTAGAGTATAAAGGTGACTGTTCAATAGCCTGGTATAAACTATCAGATTTTTTCTGATTCAGCCTTTCCATTGCTGAAATCCCACCCATTTCTTTTACCCACTTCAAAACCAGCCCAACTAAATACCAGTTATAAGTTGCTGGTGTATTTAGCATAGAATCATTTTTAACTTGCTGGGCATAATCAAAAATAGAAGGAATATTTTTATCTGCGTGCCCAATCAAATCATCTCTTACTATCACAATGGTAACGCCAGCTGGCCCCATGTTTTTTTGTGATCCGGCATAAATAATACCAAATTTACTCACATCAATGGATCGAGACAAAATATTGGATGACATATCACAAACCAGAGGAATATCACCAAATTCAGGTATATCTGGAAACTCTACACCATGAATAGTTTCATTATCGGTGTAGTGCAAATAAGCTGCTTGCTGATCGACATTCCAGTCAGCATAGGCAGGAATATCAGTAAAATTAGATGATTCAGCATTTGCAGAAACGATAACATTACAATACTTCTGAGCTTCTTTTACTGCCTTACTTGACCACGCACCAGTATTTACATAACAAGCTTTATCCTTACCTTTTAAAATATTTTGCGGAATAAAAGCAAACTGCCCTGTTGCTCCTCCTTGCAAAAATAAAACCTTATAATTATCTGGAATATTAAGAATCTCAATTAAATCGCTTTTTAATTCCTCAGCAATCGACATAAATTCTTTTCCTCGATGACTCATTTCCATCACCGACATGCCGGTACCGCGCCAATCAAGAAGTTCTTCTTGCGCTTTTACCAAAACGGCTTCTGGTAATGTTGAGGGGCCTGCACTAAAATTAAAAATTCTACTCATTATTCTGTCTCTTCTCCGGAATTATCTTCTTCTGAATTATTATTTTCTGTCTGGTCTGTTTGTACGCTTTCACTCGTATCTTGCTCACCAGAGTCCTCTTCGGTCTCTTCCTCTTCAGACAGACCATCCACACGATCTACACCTACCACTTTTTCGCCCTTATCAAGACGAATTACTCTGACGCCTTGAGTGTTACGCCCTACAATAGAAATTTCACTGACTCTTGTTCTAACCAACACACCGCCACTAGTAATCAACATAATTTCATCTGTTTCGCTGACTAATAACGCGCCAACAACTGCACCATTACGCTCAGATGTTTGTATAGAAATCATTCCTTGTCCACCGCGCTTATGCTGAGTAAATTCTTCAAGCTTTGTTCTTTTTCCGTAACCATTTTCGGTAATATTTAATACCGTACCTTCAGATGCAATAATCAAAGAAATTACTTTTTGTCCTTCTCGTAACCTGATACCTCGCACCCCCATTGCAGTTCTTCCCATAGAACGGACATCAGTTTCATTAAAGCAATTAGCTTTGCCTGCACTACTAAATAGCAATACATTTTGCTGGCCATCAGTCACATCAACACCGACTAACTCATCATTTTCTCGAAGATCTATCGCGATTTTTCCATTTGCTCTTTGTCTTTCGAATTCTTTTAAAGGTGTTTTCTTAACCGTACCTGCTGCCGTTGCCATAAAAATAAATTTATCATCGGCATAATCACGAATAGTCAACATCGCATTAATTTTTTCACCTTTATCTAGTGACAGTAAATTAACAAAAGGCTTGCCACGAGAACCCCGACCTGCAACAGGCAAATGAAATACTTTTAACCAGTATACTTTTCCTAATGATGAAAAACATAAAATGGTATCGTGAGTATTTGCAATAATCAGCTTCTCTACAAAATCTTCTTCCTTGGTTTTGGTTGCTGATTTACCACGACCACCTCTACGCTGAGCTTGGTAATCACCTAAAGGTTGTGATTTGACATAGCCTTCATGCGACATAGTCACGACCATATCTTCTTCGGTAATTAAATCCTCAGCAGATAAATTCAAATGATCTTGTATTATCTCGGTACGGCGTTCGTCTGCATACAGCTCTCTAATTTCTTCTAATTCTTCACGAATCACGTTCATTAAACGAACATCACTACCCAAAATATCTAATAAATCATCAATTGATTCAAGTAGCAGTTTGTATTCCTTAACGATCTTTTCTTGTTCTAAACCTGTTAAGCGATGTAAACGTAAATCAAGTATTGCTTGAGCTTGTGCTTCTGATAATTTATAAACATCATCATGTGCACCAAATTCAACAGACAAACTTTCAGGTCTAGTACGTTCTGGGTCAGAACCTTCTAATAGAGCCGAAACCAGCCCCAGATCCCAATTTTTAGCTAATAGACCTTGTTTCGCTTCTGCTGGCGTTTTTGAGTTTTTGATTAATTCAATCATCTCATCAATATTTGCCAATGCAATAGCTAACCCTTCTAAAACATGGGCTCTTTCACGTGCTTTACGCAAATTATAAATCGTTCTTCGAGTGACTATTTCGCGTCGATGATCAATAAATGCAGAAAGAATATCTTTAAGGCTCATACAATAAGGGCGGCCTTCGCGAATAGCCACCATATTGATACCAAATACAGTCTGTAACTGAGTTTGTTTATAAAGATTATTTAACATAACCTCGGCAACTTCACCTCTACGCAATTCAATCACCATGCGCATGCCGTCTTTATCTGACTCATCTCGTAAAGCGGTAATCCCTTCAATTTTACCGTCTTTAATTAATTCCGCTATTTTTTCAATCAATCGGGCTTTATTTACCTGATAAGGTAATTCGGTCACAATAATTGACTGTTTTCCCCCATCACCTCTATCTTCAAAGTGACAACGTGAACGCAAATGAATCCGCCCTCTTCCCGTGGCATAAGCTTCATAAATACCGGATGCACCATTTATAAAACCCGCAGTTGGAAAATCAGGCCCTGGAATATGCTGCATCAGTTCTTCAATGGTGCTTTCAGGATTGTTTATTATTGCTAAACATGCACCAATAACTTCATTAATATTATGCGGAGGGATGTTTGTCGCCATTCCAACCGCAATACCAGAAGAGCCATTAATCAATAATGTGGGTATCCGTGTTGGCATTACCGATGGTTCTGATTCAGACTCATCATAATTGGCAACAAAATCAACCGTTTCTTTATCAAGGTCGGCTAGAATATGATGCGCAATTTTTGACATTCGCACTTCTGTATATCGCATAGCCGCTGGCGAGTCACCATCAACAGAACCAAAATTTCCCTGCCCATCAATCAACATATAGCGCATTGAAAAAGGCTGTGCCATACGAACAATGGTATCGTAAACAGCGGTATCACCATGCGGGTGATATTTACCGATAACATCCCCGACGACACGCGCCGATTTTTTATAGGGTTTATTCCAGTCATTGCCCAAAACACTCATTGCGTATAAAACACGACGATGCACGGGTTTAAGTCCATCCCTAACATCAGGAAGTGCTCGACCTACAATCACACTCATTGCATAGTCAAGATAAGATTGCTTCATCTCGTCTTCGAGATTAACCGGTATAATTTCTTTAGCGAATTCTGACATGATCCGTTGTTTATATTTTATTAAATCCTAAGCCCTAAGACTGTCTATTGTGTAGGCAAAAATACTGTAA
>CAZZIX010000093.1:0-9141 GCA_964654345.1 uncultured Methylomarinum sp. | reverse complement strand
AAAGAGGAACAAATGGATCGGTTCGATAAAATATATCGCTTACACGGATTACTTAGCAATCGCCACACACCTGTATCGTTAGAGAAAATCAAAGAACATTTGGAGTGTTCTAAATCAACAGCCACCAGAATCATAGAAATTCTACGCGACCACCTAAATGCTCCCTTAGAATATTACCGTGAACCCAATGGCTACCAATATAACCACCAATCATCCAGCACACCCTATGAATTACCCGGTCTATGGTTTAGCTCAGAAGAATTACACGGCTTACTAATCTGCCAGCAAATACTACAAAGCATCAGCCCTGGCATATTAAGCGAACAAATAGAAAGCCTGCAACAACGTATTAATAAAATGCTCAGCAAAGAAAATAGCCCTCAACCCGTTATAGCTAACAAAATACACTTTCCCTCCGTTGGTAGGCGATTAAATGATGACCAACACTTCAAACGCATAGCTACTCATTGTCATTTTAGAAATAAATTACGAATATTTTCTATAGATTGTGTTTATTCAGCAGAAAGTCTAGACCAAGCAGCACTGACAATAGACACCGAAAAAATGCAAAGTTTTTTACATTCCGCTTATGGAGTTTTTACAGGGAAAGCAAAGAACCTAGCTGTATTAGAGTTCACCAAATCTCGTGCTAACTGGGTAGCAGATGAACACTGGCGTCCAGACCAACAAAGCCACTGGTTAAAAAATGGTAATTATCAATTAAGCATCCCCTTTAGTGATAGCCGAGAATTGATAATGGATATTCTTAAACACGGGGCAGAAGTTAAAGTAACCTCACCACCTTTTCTTCAAGAATTAGTTAAACAAGAAATTGAGAAAATGCAAAAAAATTATCACTGCCTCGTCAAATGAGCCAGTGAGTATGGATAATGAAACTTAAACCAAATAAAAACCAAGGTTAATCATGACAACATCATTGTATTTTAAGTATTGGGGAAAGGCTTCTAAAGAGGATAATAGCTATCATCTGTTGCCTTATCATTGTTTGGATGTGGCGGCTGTCGCCAGCGCATGGTGGCTACATAGTCCAAGCATCCGAAATAGCTTTATTAAATCAATAGACCTACCTGAAAAGCAAGCGCGCGCCTGGGTGTTGTTTTTTATTGCTTTGCATGATTTTGGTAAAATCGATCTTCGTTTTCAAATGAAGGCTCCTCAATTTTCACCTTATGGTGATAAAAATATTCAAGTTAATTGTAAAGACTATTTTCATGGTATAGAAGGCTATAACTGGTATTTTCGTGAAGCGATTGAGTATGGTTTGCCATTTATAGAGGAATATGAAGATATCACCGTAAATGGTGAGCTATGGATGTCTGCAACAGGAGGGCATCATGGCACAATCCCTCTTAACCCTGAAGCTGATTCAACTTCTTTTTCAATACCAAAAACACTCAGTCAAGACCTACAAGCTCGAAATCAATGGCTACAGGACTTAGAAAAATTATTTTTACTACCTGCAGAACTCAGTTTAGCTGATATGCCAGAGGGTGAAGCACCTATTTTATTAGCTGGTTTTTGTAGCGTTTGCGATTGGCTGGGATCTAATCAGGATTATTTTAAATTCGACTCAAACTCTTCTTTATCATTGCAAGAGTATTTAGACTCAAAACAAGTAACAGCACAACAGGTTTTGCAAGATTTTGGCTTATTATCAACGGTTAAAACCAAGGGTGGAATGGCTGAGTTATATGAGAAGCTTACACCCCATAACATACAAACACGTATTGAGGATTTAACAGTAGAACAAAGTTTAGTAATTATTGAAGCTAATACAGGAAGTGGAAAAACTGAAGCCGCATTAGCTTTTGCCAGTAAATTACTGGCTAAACAATTAGCAGACAGCATTACCTTTGCATTACCGTCACAAGCAACTGCCAATGCCATGTTTGAACGGCTTGAATTTGTAGCCGAGAAAATTTTTAGTGATACAAGCAATATCATTCTAGCTCATGGAAAAAGCCAAAGTAACCCTAATTTTCAAGCACTCATTCAGCATAATGAAGATTTTAAAAGTGTACAGGGCGATGAAGATGCTGGTGTGCAATGCAGTGAGTGGTTAGCCTCCAGTCGTAAGCGGGCATTTTTAGGCCAAATAGCAGTAAGCACAGTCGATCAAGTAATGCTATCTGCCATTAAGTCACTGCAACATTATTTTGTACGGCTATTTGGTGTGGGCAAAAGTGTTTTAATTATTGATGAAGTCCATGCTTATGATGCTTATATGTATGCCATTTTAAAAGTGGTTATTGAACAACAGAAAGAAGCAGGTGGCAGTATCATTTTATTATCTGCCACGTTGCCAAAGCATCAGAAGCAAGCATTAATAAACGCATGGGGAGTATCTGAACCCATTACAGAAACAGCCTACCCGTTAATGCTGCAAGCCGTAAATAATAAAGTATTGCCTTTCACTGTACGTGAACCTCAAAAGGTACAATCTCGTTCAGTTTTTACTGAACTTATTTTGGACAATGATTTAAAACTTAATGAGGAAATTCTGCAACGTATTGTAGACGCAGTGGAAACGGGTGCAAAAATCGGTATCGTCTGCAACCTAGTTGATGATGCACAATATTATGCCAAAATATTAGCGACTATGACCAACATGCCTGTTGATTTATTTCATTCACGCTATCGCTATTGCGACCGAATGATTAAAGAAGAAAAGGTTATTAAATATTATAAAAAAGGCAGCTCCAGAAAGGGGCGAATATTAGTAGGTACACAAGTAATTGAACAATCGCTCGATATTGATTTTGATTGGCTGATTAGTTTTATTTGCCCCATTGATTTATTGTTCCAGCGAATGGGACGATTACATAGGCATGATAATGTGCGTCCTGTTGAATTTGAACAGCCCTTATGTAGCATTGTCCTACCTGAGACAATCAACCTAAGTGATAAAAAAAGTGCTACAGATGCCTATGGGTTACATGGATTTATTTACAAAAACATTCGGGTTTTATGGCGTACTCAACAATTTTTATTAAATCATAACAAGATAGAATTTCCACTGGCTTATCGTGACTGGATTGAACCTATTTATCAGCAATCGCCTTGGAAAGATGAGCCAGATGTTATTACTGCATTATCAGAAGAATATGTAGAAGACCAATTTGCCAGTGATTGTGTTGCTAACGGGTTTACTAAAGCTAAGAGTTATTTCCATGACACAGAAGGTAATGCAGCCTTATTAACACGAGAAGGTGAATTGAATTTAAGTATTATTCCAATGATTGAAAAGCAAGGAAAAAAATATTTTCTGGATGAAAAAACACTAATCCCTAAAACTGATGATAAATATAACCGTGAAACATTAAGTCAAAATAGTTTAGCTGTTCCTAGCTCAACAAAATGGCGTAGTTTATTGCCAGAATGTAACGAGGGGGTTTATTACTTAGTGATGGAGAAAACAGAATCGGGTTGGGAATATAAACACCCAAAAGGATGCTTAATTTATACTCTAGATAGAGGTTTAGAAAAGATTGATAACTAAATGCAGATACCTTATCCCTGAATCTGTTTAATGGCTAATTTATGGATAACCGACGAAATAAGTGTCTGATAAGGCAGCCCCTGCTCTAGTGCAATGACTTTTATTTTTTCTATATCATCTTCAAAGAGTCTGATATTTAACGACTTATTTTTGGTTTTCTTCTCAATAGTAGAAACAGCTACTGTTTTGAAAAAGTCTTTTTTTTCAGCCAATTTTTCTGCTGATAAAGGCTGATAAGTTTCTTTATCAATATCATCTTCTAATGCTTGGAAGAGTTCAATTTTATCATCAGAGTAAAGTGTTTTTTTATTCATAATCTGAGTCTTTTAAATAATATTTAGTGTATTTTCTGGCTGGGGTAAATTGTTTTTAGAAAAATAGTATGGCCTTCCTGTACAAAAGGGACAATATAGACATAATCATTTATATTTAAAACCAAACACTCTTGATCTTCATGTGTTGGACTGGAAATAACATCTAATAATTTTTCATTTTTCAATGCAAAAACAACCTCTTCAAAGGAGATTCTTCTATCACTGTTTTTTAAAAGATTGTTTTTATCCTCATTCCAATCATAAGTGATTTCCTGCAAATTAAAGCCCTTGCTAAATATAACAATGTATCTACGAAAAAAATAACTGTCAAATTTTAATATTTTATCTAATCCCCACGAGTATGGGGAACTTGCTTTACTTAATGACAGTCACGCTTCATCCCCACATAGGTAGGGAGCTTTAAGTGTATCACAATTATAAAATAATCTACTAAATGACAGTCACTTGTTTTTTTATTGGGCAAGCGTATACTGAAGTGAAATACATTCATCTGGCATTAATTTTTGCTCAAAGGATAAATAATGAACTTGTTACTAAATAATTGGATTCCCATACAAGACAAAGGTAATTTAGTAAGCATCAGTTTAAAACAGCTACTCTGCCAAGATGAAGATTTGAGCTTGTGCTTACCGCGTGATGATATGGAACTGGCAGCATTACAATTAATTGTTAGTCTTGTGCAAGTTGTCTTTATGCCAGAAGATAAAAAACAGCTTAGAAAAGAGCATCACGAGCTAATGCAAGAAGAAGACTATTACAATAAGGTAGAACCTTATCTTGAATGGTTTGATTTACTTCACCCTACCATGCCTTTTATGCAAACAGCCAGCGTAAAGGAAGAAAAAAACAATAAAAACTGGGCTTCCTTACAAAAGTTATTTATTGGCTTGCCTGAGAAAACCGCGTCATCTATTGCTTTTTTTAATACGGGTAACGAGATTCAAAGCTGTAACTTAGGCTTGGCAGCTATTGCTTTATTTCAACAAGCAACGAATGGTTTTAGTTTGGGTGGTGCGCCTTTTTCTGTCGGCTTAAAAGGCTCTATGCCATTAACCACCTTAATTTATGATAGCAAACAACCTTTAAGAAAAAATATATGGAAAAATATACTCCATAAAGAATTTTTACTGGCTGAAACAAGTCTACTTACCGGAGAAAAACAGCAAGAACCTAGCTGGGTTAAAGCTATTTCTTTTGATAAAAGCCAACCAGAGAGTACCTATAGAATCAGCTTATTAAGAGGGTTATTCTGGCAACCTGCAAAAATAAAACTAACGGTTAAAAATGGAATGGCTACGGGATTTTTAAAGGAAACGGGACTGTCATTTAGTAAATATTACTGGGAGCATCCCCACACACCAATAGACCTAAAAAAACTAGCCAATAATGACCCAAAAGAAAAACCCTATTTATCCGCACGTAATGACCTGCCACTTTGGGGACAAATGTTGGAGTTACTTTATACTAAGAAAACTGACGAAGAAGGGGTAAGCGCTGCATTGGTTGTTCAACAGTTTTCAACCGTTTTTAGAGGTCAGTCTGGAAAGCCAACATCATTACATTTAGCGGTAGGCGCTTATGTAAAAGGCGGTTCAGCTGAAAAACTAGCAGGCCGAAAACATGAAATTTACAGCCTACCCTCTGGATGGGAAGAGCAATACAATGAAATAAAGCAACTGGTTAGTTATGGCTTAGAAGCACAAAGAATACTTAATGCAGCTGTTTATAATTTTGGTAGACACCTGAAAGCAGAAGGCAGTGATAAGGGGCAAGAAAACTCCAATCTAATCAAAAAACAATTACAGCCCAAAGCAAGAGCAGATTACTTTAATAATTCCGAAGCAGTCATGCACAGTATTTTAAGGCATTTAGAATCTAGTGATGATCTGCCATATAAAAAAGCTTTTAGCCAATTAGCCAAAGAGACTTTTGAACATGTTTTTGCCCCCTACCAACACGAAGCCAAATTCCAAAAAGCCATTATCATGAGCCAAGACCCAATGAATAAAGCATTAAAGGCACTTTAAGGAGATAGTATGCCCGATTTTAATAACCTACATGATTGCTATAAAAATAAGCTTGATAATGGCGAACGCGCTCAAATCAAACGAGCCACCGAGCCCGATGACCTATTAGGCTTACCTGCATTTTACCGCTTAATCGGCAATGCTTCACCCAAGGAACTTAATCAATTGGCACGTTTTGCATTCTTTCTACCTTTAGTAAAAGATAATGATGAAAGTGCCGCGCCATTAGGTAGGCAGTTAAAAAATAATAGTATCAGTGAAAAACGGCTATTCCATATTATTCGCTCAGAATCACCGAATGATTTAATTCAGCTAAAACGTGTTTTGCAACAAGCCAACCTTAACAGTATTAATTGGCACATTTTTGGAAGTGCGCTTTATTACTGGGGAAAACACCAAAAACAACAATTGATGAAAGACTTTTACTTACAACCTCAACAAAAGGAAGAAGAATAAATCATGAACGATAAAAATTATATTAATTTTCATATTCTTATTTCGCATAGCCCATCTAATTTAAACCGTGATGATATGAATATGCAGAAAACTGCAACTTTTGGGGGAACTAGGCGAGTTAGGGTTTCAAGCCAAAGTTTAAAAAGAGCGATGCGGACTTCTGAGTACTATCAAGAAAATTTTGGCTCATCTTCTGACCGTTCTAAGCAATTGACTTTAGTTAGAGACAAATATAGAGAATTGTTGCATGAAAAGTTTTCAGAAGAAATTATTGATGCAGTGTTAATGAGTATTGCAGGTGTAAAAAGTATTGATGACTTACAGGAAGAAACAAAAAAAGCCAAAGGCAACGAGGTTGAAAGAGTCAAATATAAAGGCACAGAAACGGGAGCTGTTATCTCATGGTCTGTAGCAGAGGTTGAAAAATACTGTCAACTCTACCAAGAACTACAAGAACAAAATCCCGATACCAAAGCATTTGAAAAAGCATGGAACAATGCAGTAGATAAAAAGAAAATTGTTAATAATAAAACACAGCTGGCTTTATTTAGAGAGGCGTTGCAAAACAGTAAAGATATTGCCTTATCGGGTAGAATGGCAACGTCTGGCATTATGACCAATGTAGATGCTGCCTTAGCGGTGGCTCATGCTATTACCACGCATACAGTTGATGGCGATATAGACTGGTTTACAGCAGTAGACGATCTGAATCAAGAGGTAGGCGAAACTGGGTCAGCCCACTTAGACACTACTGAATTTAGCTCAGGGGTTTTCTATCGCTATGCCAGTTTAAATATCCGACGACTACAAGAAAATTTAGGTGACGTGGATAGAAAGCAAGCCCTAGAGATTGCCGCCCATGTTTTACATATGATGGCAACAGTCGTACCAACAGCCAAACAAAATACCTTCGCAGCCTTTAATTTGGCTGATTTTGCTTTTATTTCATTTAGTGACCAGCCTATTTCTTTGGCTAATGCTTTTGAAAACCCAATTAAATTAAAAGGTGGGCTTTTAACACCCTCAATTGAAGCTTTTGTTGAATACCATAAAACGGTTTATCATGCTTTTGGGTTAAATAATGATCCACAAGCCTGTTTTGGTACCCGAGAATGTTCAATGGAGATTGACAATTGCAAAGGTAATGATTTTGTAGCCTTAAAAGCATGGTTAAAAAATAACGGAGAATAATCATGGCTGATTATTTGATTATAAAATTACAAGGTACGATGCAATCATGGGGAAGCCACACGTATGAAGATTATCGTCCTAGTTATATTTTTCCTACGCGAAGTGCAATCGTTGGATTATTAGGTGCTTGTATAGGAATTGATAGAGAAGATATTAAAAAAAGAGAGGCATTAAATAACAGTTTAACCACGCTAACAGTTAGAGCCGACCCTCGCTTTCCAAAGGATCAAGCAGCCGCATTAAAAATGCATAAAATAACAGACTTTCATACCGTACAAAATGCTAGAAAAGTGGACGGTGCATTTAGAAAAGATGCCATTGTCTCAAGGCGTGAATACTTGTGTGATGCTGAGTTTTCTTTAGCCATGATGTTTGATAAAGAATTGGGGTATTCGCTTGAAGATATTAAACAAGCCATACAAAAACCATTCTTTACACCTTTTTTGGGAAGAAAATCATGCCCCTTACAAAGACCATTATATGAAGCGGTTATTACAGCGAATAATGCCCAAGAAGCATTATTTAGCATTTTGCCTAAGCAAGGGACTCTTTATAGTGAAGAAACTTTAGAGAACTCAGTCCCTCTGGAAGTTCGGGATATTCCTATGTCCTCAACGGTTAGGCAGTTCGCAACACGCAAAATTAATATTTTGGGGGATAAAAATGTACCTTAGCCAATGTGTGTTGAATACTGTTAGACCTATAGACCCTTATCTACTTCATAAAAAAATTTGGCGATTTTTTCCTGATCAGGAAAGAGAGTTGCGTACTTTTTTATTTAGAGTAGAAAACCTTGGGCAAATCGGAGTGCAAAAAATCTTATTGCAATCTAGATATAAGCCTCAACCAGCTTCTGGTGACTTGTTACTATTACAAAGTAAGGAAATTAATTTTTCAGGTTTAAATACGGAATCGAAATTTAGATTTATGCTACGAGCAAATCCCACCAAAAAGATTAAAGATAAAAATGGCAAGCAGACCAATCAAGGGAAATCTCGCGTCCCTCTAATAGATGAGCAAGAAATTATTGGCTGGTTAAAAAGACAGTTACAAGAGTGTGCGACTATAAATGATGATGAGCTTTCTATTCTTAGGCGAGACTTATTATCCTTTAGAAAAACTAAAGAAAAACAACAGCATTTTGGAAAAATTCAAACTATAACTTATACAGGGATGATGACTATTTTGGAGCCAGAAGTACTCATAAAAAAAATTGAGTCAGGTTTTGGCCCTGCTAAATCATTTGGTTGTGGACTACTTTCGATTGCTAGAATTTAATGCTATAGATTGTATGTCAGATCATACGAGGTGTCTAAAATATTTTAGAACCTATCGCTGGAAAAATCACAACCCCTTTCAAAATTTATTATTGCCGGATTCATAATGCTCCCACCATTAAAGCCCATCGCTATGAAAGAACGTATTTCCATGGTGTTTCTACAAAAAGGCCAGATTGATGTTAAAGATGGCGCGTTTGTTGAGATAGATAAAGAAGGTATTCGCACCCATATTCCTGTAGGAAGTATTGCCTGTATTATGCTGGAGCCTGGTACACGTATTTCTCATCATGCCGTTTCTTTAGCGGCCAGATCAGGCACACTATTAGTTTGGG
>CAZZIX010000092.1:5735-9176 GCA_964654345.1 uncultured Methylomarinum sp. | reverse complement strand
TAAGGATTGACTCAATTATGGAGCCATACAATGCCCCATCTCACCATGCCATACCTGCGGTGCAACACACCCATGATCATCTTTCTCAGCCGCGTCTTCCAATTTAACAACTTCAAATTGATAAGGTTCATCACCTTTAATTAACACTAATTCAACTGATTTCATTCCCACCATATTTCCAGATTCATCCACCATATGAACCTCAGGAATAACTAATGTATTGGTTTCTAACATGAACTTAACTGTTTCCGCTCCCATATCATCAGCAAATACTTCACCAAATAATAATGCTGACGCTAAAATAGATAATAATACTTTATATTTCATAATTTGTACCTTGTAACAATTAGGATAATTTTTTATAAATACTGGTTTTAAAAAAGCATAAGCAACGAAATATTGATCCTCGTTCAACTTAAATCATAGATAATTTATTGCCAGTAAATATAGAAGTTATCATACTCATAATTGACTATCAAGCCATTATGCAAGGCATGTAGACGATGTAATTAGTCATCAAAATATTATTATTAAATAAATGTATCATATAACATATTGCAATATAGTTATTTAACATAGATTAATTATTACAATCTTATAAATACATGAAATAAGAAAATAAGCTTAATAGGCATACTCTTTGCTTGACTCTAAAAATACAACCTATATATTCCTCCCAGAAAGTAAAAAATATTCTCAAATATTTTTCCTTTTCTGATATTATCCCTTACCCTTTTCCAAAATTAAACAAGTACATCCTTCAATAAACTTAAGAGTTATCCTGACTTTTAGAATAAATTCTTATCCCATAAAGTAAAAATTCATGTTAATTCAATCCACATTTAAGCCTGCATGGTGGTTAAAAAACTGTCATTTACAAACCATCTTTCCCTCTTTGCTTCGTAAACTCCCAACACCTGTCTTACGACGTGAACGCCTTGTTACTCCCGACAATGATTTTATAGATCTGGATTTCTATGGTGAAGGCGACCAGCCCCTAGTTATTTTATTACATGGCTTAACGGGCAGCTCACAATCTGGATATATAAAGGGATTACAACCGGCATTATTTCAACAAGGTTTTCGTAGCGTAGCTCTTAATTTTAGAGGTTGCAGTGGTGAATTTAACCACTCATCACGCTGCTATCATTCAGGTGAAACAGGAGATATTGATTTTCTTTATCATACTCTTCGTACTAGAGAACCTAATATACCTATGGCTGCTGTTGGTTTTTCTTTAGGCGGTAATGTCTTATTAAAATGGCTAGGAGAGCAAGGTAATAAACTCCAGCTTTTTGCAGCCACGGGAGTATCAGTTCCCTTGGTTTTGAACGAATGCGCAAGTAAATTAGATCATGGTTTTTCTAAATTTTATCGAGCTAGCTTACTAACGGAACTAAAAGATTACATCCGCTTAAAACAGGAATATTTATTCTCTTTAGGCATCAATGATGAAGCTAAAATACTAAAGCAGCTCGGTGATTTAGAAAAAATCAATTCTTTTTGGCAGTATGATGATCGAGTTATTGCTCAGCTCTATGACTTTAAGGATGTAACAGATTATTATTTTCGCTCTAGTTCACGGCAATTTTTACAATCTATCACTGTCCCTACCCTTTTAATTCAGGCTAAAGATGATCCATTTATGACAGCCAATGTACTTCCTAACTTAAACGAGCTATCCCCTTCTGTCGCTTTAGAGATAACTCAAAAAGGCGGTCATGTGGGTTTTGTTACTGGCAACAATCCTTTTAAAGCTGAATATTGGCTAGAACAACGTATTCCTGAGTTTTTACAACAAAAACTAGAAATTATTTAAAAAACACCTGATCAAGATTAACTAGAGATAAGAAAGATTGAAAACAAAATACTTTACCTATATACGTTATAATCTGAACTCAAATTTCTTTAATTCAGCAACATAAGCTTCAGACTATTAATGAAAAAAAAATTACGTGATTTTATCTTTGAAGAACTTATTTTTGTCGCAGAACCCAGTCAGTTTAGTGATGATGACAACCTGTTAGAAGCTGGACTTGATAGCATGGGGATTATGCGTCTAATTATGTTTATTGAAGACAAATACAGCATCACTTTACCCGACACTGAAATAGAGCCAGAAAATGTGCAATCATTTAATGCTCTGGAGCAATGGATTTTAAAGTACAAAAAAGGATGAGCAACAGTAAGCATGAAATTATTGAGCCACTTAATTTTGCTGATAGTTTTACCTTGGCCATGGATGAAGAAATTCGTAAAAATGGCCTTCCAGGCAGTTACGGTTGTTTTGCTCTAGAACTTGATAACACACCCGACATAGATACACTACAACAACGAATCACAGAATTCAGTCAACAATTTCCTGTAGCTATTGCCAGTTTACAACAAATCGGTCGCCGTTTTTATTGGTGTAAAAGGGACAACCCACCTCAATTGTTCTTCCATCATATCTGCCCTGATAATAAAGAAGAAATAGATTTTCAACAACAAACTATTGATCAAATCATTAATCACAAAGAAGCAAGGGAGAGTATTACTCCGATTGAATTTCACTTGATTAATAGCGGCATAAAAAATACTTTTTTTATGCGTTGGATTCACCCTTTTTGTGATGCTAGAGGAGCAGATTTAATATTACAATTCCTATGCACAAATGATGCAGAACAACGCCAAAAATTTGGCCTTCCAAAAACCGCCCCCTTAGTCAATATCCAACTTGACAAATACCCTTGGTGGCAAAAAATTGTGTTATTTTTTAAGGCTAAAATTTATATTACTAAACTAGATAAACTAGCTAGTATTCAGCCCTTTTACCCAAATAAAAAAACTGTATCAACTACCCAGAAGTTACATTACACAGTAAAAAGATTAACTAAAGAACAAACTGACCAAGTGGTTAAACAGGCAAAAAAAACTGTCGGACTGACAGGCACTAGTTTATATTACATTGGTTGTTTAATGCGTGCGTTAGAAAAAATGAATCCAGAAGCAGAGGGTGAAGCTTATTGCTCCCCTTACGCCTTTAACATAAGGAAACAGCGTGCCATAACGCCGATAACAGGCAATCATGTTAGTGCCTTATTTGCACAAGCTCCAAGAGAAATTATCCAAGACAGAGATAAATTATTTACACATTTAAAACAACAAAATGTAGACGTTATTCGCCAAAAAATAGATTATGCTTTTCTACCCTTAATGTGGGCAGGCAGTTGGCTATCCCTGAAAGAATATGGAAAGATTTTACGATTATCTAATGGTACAGATAAAGAACGAAGTTCCTTCTGGTTTTCAGATGTCGGCACACTAAACATTTCTGCCCAGAGCTTTCCAGGTGCAGAAATTAATGCTGTTTTCCATGTATGCCAAGTTTCTACCCCACCCGCCTTTGCTTTTTTAAGTTGTATCTACAAAAACCAACTCACGCTTAGCTACAATTTTATT
>CAZZIX010000092.1:0-5635 GCA_964654345.1 uncultured Methylomarinum sp. | reverse complement strand
TAACGTAGACTCGGGAAGGTGAAAATTGGTTAACATGGCATCAACTGACTTAAATTGATAGCCTGGTGTAATAAATAAATCGGTATCACCAAACCCAGCTTTTAATTGTCCATTTATTGAAGCAGACTCTAACGCTCTAACTGCGGTTGTTCCAATTGCTATAATTCGCCCACCCTCTTCTCTGGTTTTCTTTATCGCATCAACAGTTTCTTGTGAAACCGAATAATATTCCTTGTGCATTATATGCTCAGACAAATCATCAACTCTGACTGGTTGAAATGTACCGCTTCCTACATGCAGAGTAACAAAGGCTTTTGCCACACCTTTTTGCGCCAGTTTTTCCATTGTTGGCTGATCGAAATGTAAGCCAGCAGTAGGTGCTGCTACAGCCCCTGCCCTTTTAGCAAATACAGTTTGATAGCGTGTTAAATCATCTGCATTATCTTCACGAGTAATGTAAGGGGGTAACGGAATATGTCCAATCTGATCTAATAATTCCAGAATTGTTTTATCGGTCGAAAACTCCAGACAAAATAAATCATTTTCCCTACCGGTTACACAACAATTAAATCCCTCTTCTAGCTCAATAACCGAACCTGCTTTGGGTGATTTACTGGAGCGAATATGAGCAACAGCATGGTACTCATCTAAAACTCGTTCAATCAGAATTTCTAATTTCCCCCCTGTTTGTTTCTTGCCATATAAACGTGCTGGAATAACCTTTGTATCATTTAAAATTAATAAATCTTTGTCATTTATTAAATCAATAAAATCGACAAACTGTCGATCTTTAATCGCACCTGTTATCTTATCCAAACACAATAACCGACTTGCAACTCGTTCTTCTAATGGTTTTTGGGCAATCAGATTTACAGGTAAATGATAGTTAAAATCACTTTTTTTCATATTCCGTTAAGTTCCATTTTATTTTATTTCGATTTCCCTTTTTCACCTAAATCTTTTAGTTGCCTAATTAATTGTGGATAATCTCGAAGAGATCGTTTAATTGCAGCAATATCAAAACTATCTGCATTATGCTTTAATTGTTTTGCATAATCAGCGATAACAGAAATAGGATAATGATGGGAAATTTCCAAAACCATATCGGCAAAAATTTGAATTGCAGAAATATTATTGTTTTTTGAAATATCAAAGCACTGTTCAGTCATTTTTTCTAGTCTATCTAACGCAGGGACTAAATATTCTCTCTCTGAATCTAATAGCTGAGCTTTTGATACAGTATCATCAGCGTTAGCCCTTTCTTCAAAAGGTAAAAACTTACATAATTCTCTAGTCAAATCGACCTTAAGCACTGGTTTTCTCAAATATCCACTAAAATTTTCACTTTTTAATCGTTCAAATTCATCAGTCATAACTGATGCAGTCAAGGCAACAATGGGTACATCAGAAAACAACTTGATCTCACGGGCCGCTTCATAACCGTTCATCACAGGCATACGAATATCCATTAAAATAAGATCAAAAGGCTGTTCTTTTGCCAATTTAACTGCTTGTAAGCCATTTTCCGCTAGTTCTGTTTTTAAATTTGTTTCAGCAAAATTTGCTAATAACAACTCACGATTATCAGCAATATCATCCACAATCAAAATTGTTGCTGGAAGAAAGCTAATATAACTGTTTGGCCTTGATTTTTCTTTATCTACTTCAACCGCCAAAGGTGCAACATGTACATCTGTAAGGTTAATGCTAAAAGTTGATCCTTTACCCAGTTCACTCTTAAGAGTAATTTCTCCTCCCATTAAATTTACCAACCTTTTACTAATTGACAATCCTAACCCTGTTCCTCCATATTTTCTTATATCTTGTCCGCTAGATTGCTCAAAGTCATTAAAAACAATTTTTTGCTGATCCTCTGAAATGCCAATACCAGTATCTTCTATATCTATTATCAGTTCCAGCTTGCTACGAATTTTATTTTCATTTGCAGTACGAGCAATTACTCTAATGTGGCCTTGCTCAGTAAACTTAACAGCATTTCCAATTAAATTAAATAATACCTGACGCAATCGAGTCGCATCTATTTGCAGACTTTGAGGAATGACTGGGTCTATATCAAGAATAAAATCAATCTTTTTTTCACGCATTTTCAGCATAAAAATATTACCCAACTCAGAAAACAAATCATGAGGATTACACGCTGTCTTTTCAATCTTTAACTTTCCAACTTCTATTTTAGATAGATCTAAAACATCATTAATTAGAGTCAATAAATTATTGCCTGCTGATTGAATAGTTTTAACAAAGGTTCTAAGTTTTGGATCTTTGACCTGATCGTTGAGTAGTTCGGTAAAGCCAATAATTGCATTCATTGGGGTGCGAATTTCATGACTCATATTAGATAGAAATTCTGATTTTGCTCGCGTTGCACGCTCTGCATGTTCTTTTGCTTGCTGTAAAGCAGCTTCAGTTTCAAGTCGAGTCGTCATGTCTACAGCAATAGTCAACAATGCTTTTTTATGCTGAAAAGAGATGGGCATAACGGATAACATCATAGATCGAACCGATCCATTAAGATTCTTAAATCGTAAAATTTTCTGCTCTACTTTCCCCTTTTCGGTAAGCTCTTTCACCATCATCTTTCGATCATTGATATCGAAATAAAAATCTGAAATATTATATTGATCGATTTCATCCCTATGAATTTTATAATCACTTAAAGCTTTAGGGTTTGCCATCAAAATATTACCTTCAAAGGAAGTAACAAGAATTTGTAGAGGAATATTATCAATTAGGATTTTTGTTTGAGCCTCAACAACTTTTCTATGTTTTATTTCTTTAGCTAGCTTCCTATTCCAATAAATAATAAGCGATAAAATAGCAAAGAATAATGCGGCTATTTTAGCAAGTAAATCATAATCGACTTGTGCTACGTACTTATGCTTCCCCCATGTATTAAGGATACCTTGTTTCTCACCTCGGCTGATGCTGGCAAGTGCTCTATTAAATAATGGCACCAGTGGTGCAAATTCTTCTCGCATACCAAATGCCAATTTAGTATTAAATTCTGTTTTTCCAACAATACGAATATTGTTTATTCCATGCTCTGACATGTGATAACTTGCCTGAGCTAAAGTTGCTAATAGGCCATCTATCTTACCTGTTGAAACTGCGGTAAGCCCCTCCTGTATTGTATTAACAATTTCAAAATTAATACCTGGATAACTAGCAATAATTTCCGGTACATAACCATACTGTTTAATAACGGCAAGCTTTCTATCTTTTATCTGACTAATATCCTCTACATAATCCTCATCATTTTTCATCACAATAACAACAGGACTTGAAACATAGGGTTTAGTGAAAGTTAAATGTGATTTTAAATCAGAGTCGCTGGTTTCGGAAAGCACATCAATTTCACCCCTTTTAACTCTAGTAACTGATTCTGTCCATGTTTTACTAGGAATAATTTCAACTTTAATACCTAGTTTCTTTCCGATAATTTTTAAATGTTCGGCAACTATGCCTATATAGTGTCCTTGCTTATCAAAAGCTTCGTAGGGCAACCAATTTGGATCACCAGTAAATCTAATAATTGGATGATTCTTAATCCAGCTTCTCTCCTCATCTGACAAAGGTATAGAAACAGAATATTGCTCTGCTGATTTCTGTTCTTGAGCTGCATCTACATAGGGAACACAAAATAAAAGCAGTATCGCAGAAAAAAAACGAAAAACCATGGTCAATAAATGAAAGTGATGAGAATTAATCAAGATAATACCAATATCATTTGAAATTACCGAATTATAAAATTTCAAGATAATTGAGAAATTGTTTTAAATTCATCAATATGCTCAATAAAAATATCTAAAAGGATTAAATCGATTTTGCTTGCCTCGTTTTTCTGATTTAACAAAGATAAACACTCTTCTCCACTTGTTGCATAAGAAAAATCATAGCCATCTTCTTTTAAGATATTCATAGCAACTTGAATATTGTCTAAAACATCATCAATAATCAGAATATTTGCCATATGTTTCATTTTTCCTAATTAGATTAAAAATGTAAGTAAGCAATTGATGATCATAACATTGTTTTCGAGAAATAATCGTTGTATCCTTCGCACTGCTACGGAATTCATAACAATTTTTTTCGATCGCCATGTTGTAAATGCAGTAACAACTTACTGCTAGACTTTAGCATTCAACTGATTTTTTTAAGTGCAATCACTATTCTTATTTGTTCGAGTCTTTCAATCAATTGAGTATAATTATTTAATAATTGTTCCATCACCAAAATATCAAAACTATCTATGGCATTATTTAGTTTATTTGCATAATCACTTATTGCAGAAATAGGATATTGTTTTGTAATATCCATAACTGACTTTGCGAATATTCTATTAAGTGACATATTGTGACTTTCTGATGCCACTTTACATTGATCAATCAGAGCCTGTAGCTTTTCCAAGGCAGTAGGCAAATACTCAAGTTCAGCATCATTTAAGATCAAAGCCTGGTGTTTATCCTCTTCTTTTATCACTTCATCAAATACTAGAAAATGACGTAACTCGGTAGTTAGTTCTGTCTTTAAAACTGGCTTCCTCAAATATGCGTCAAAATTTTCTCTATTTGATTGCTTAAATTGATTTTCCATGACGGATGCTGTTAACGCTAAAATAGGGACTTTTGAAAATGCTTTAATCTCTTTAGCCGCTTGATAACCATCCATCACAGGCATCCGAATATCCATCAGGATAAGATCAAAATCCTGTTGCTTAGCAAGGTTTACTGCTTCTAAACCATTTTCTGCTTCTGTAATATTCATTTCAGTATCTGCAAAGAAGGCATGTAACAAAGCCCTGTTATCAGCAACATCATCAACAATTAAAATTGAGCAGGGATGAAATTTGTATTGTGCTTGTAAAACACTGCTTTTATCAACTTCAATAATCATTGAAGAAACATCCACATTGTATAAAGTGACTGTAAAGGTAGAACCTGTGCCTAGTTTGCTCTGTAATGAAATTTTACCGCCCATTAAAGTCGACAAGCGTTGACTTATCGACAGACCTAACCCTGTGCCTCCATATTTTCTATGGTTTTGTCCACTGGTTTGTTCAAACTCCCGAAATACTTTTTCCAGCTGATCGTCTGAAATACCAACCCCGGAGTCTTCCACATCAATCAGTAGGTCTAATTTACTATGGATTTTATCTTCGTTAGTTGTATATGCCCTTAAATGCACAAAGCCTTTATCGGTAAATTTAATGGCATTACCGATTAAATTTAACAACACTTGGCGTAACCGTACTGCATCTAACATCAAGCTTTTGGGAATGTCTGGGTCAACTTCTATAATGAATTCCAGCTCTTTTTCTTCTGTTTTTAGAGCGAAAACAGCACTTAATTCAGAAAAAATATTATGCGGGTTACAGGCTGTTTTTTCTATCTCAAATTTGCCTGCTTCAATTTTGGATAAATCCAGAATATCATTAATTAAGGTTAATAAATTATGCCCCGCCGATTGTATAGTTTTAACGAATGATTTATGTTTTGGGTTTTCGACTTGTTCGTTTAATAATTCTGCAAACCCGATAATGGCGTTCATCGGGGTACGGATTTCATGACTCATATTGGCCAGAAATTCTGATTTTGCCTGATTGGCTGTTTCTGCT
>CAZZIX010000091.1:0-9264 GCA_964654345.1 uncultured Methylomarinum sp. | reverse complement strand
ATATTGAACTGGTTCTAAGGAACACGCTAATAATGTAGGTTGGGCTGCCGTCTTTTTGGCAACCCAACACTCCTTTTGCTAAAGATGTTGGGTTAACGATAGAGCTGTTAGCCCAACCTACCCATTCTTTACTTCGTCATTAACCCAACGTAAATTTTAATAAGCAATTTCAAATAATATGCTTATTTATGCATTAAGTATTGTCTGCATAATGGTCTTCTCAGTTGTAATCGACTGAGCATTGGCTTGGTAAGCTTGTTGAGCAATAATAAGCTGCACTAATTGCTCAGACAAATCAACGTTTGAAGCTTCTAATGAACCTGACTGAATTTTACCAAAACTACCTGTACCTGGTTGTCCAGGAACTCCATCCCCCGATGCAGTACTCTCTCTCCAAGCCGTATCACCTTTTTTAGTCAAGCCCTGTGGGTTTGCAAATCGTGTCAAGGCAACTTTACCCAAAATATCTGACCCACCATTACTAAATTTTGCAGCGACAACACCTTCATCATCAATATCTATCCCAGTTAAATCACCTGCTGGCAAACCATCCTGAGACAAGCCTTTCACTGAAAAGCTGGTACTAAATTGCGAAGTATCACCATAATCAAAAGTAAAACTTAATTTTGCAACGTTTAAAGATGGATCAATATCTGTTGATTCAATGGGTCCAAATGCGACTTTAGCAGGCTGACCACCTAGTGCAGCATCAGTTATTAACTCTCCAGAATCATCAAAATTTAGTTTATTAGGTGTATGTGCTAAAACCGTAGTGGGTGGTGTTGCAGCTGGGTCAGCTAAAGTCGCTTTAGTTCCATCAGCATTAAAGGGAACTCCATCAATAAAAAAATAAGCGTCCCATTGATTAGCTGTACCCGTTCCTCCACTTTCTCTATTTGTTACATAATAGGTAGATGCTATGTGAGAGTTCCCCTGAGAATCATAAATAGTCACAGAAGAAGTATGATTATAGGTTTTAGGGTCAGTAGGATCTACCCCACTCGCTGTCGTAATTGAAGGAAAATTAACAGGTAAAATCTCAGTAGCATCTACATTGGTACTTATTGCAATTTTTGTTGTTGCAACGGGAGCACCTTGAGCCGCTGTAATTTTTAATGGCTGAAAAACACCCTCACTAAACCCTTCATCAACAGTGGTTCCATTGGGTTTAAATGACAATAAAAAACTACCTTGGTTATTGACAACAAAGCCATCTTTGTTGAGTTTAAACTCCCCTCCTCTAGAAAATAAAGTAGGTTTAGATGAGGCTGGATCTTCAGCTAAAGAGAAAAAACCTTGCCCACTAATCGCTAAATCCAGATTGTTATCTGTAAAATTTAAATTCCCTTGATTAAATTGCTGAGCAACATTAGCAGTACGTACACCTGCTCCAGCTGTCGTTTTTGAAACACCACTGATACTAGCTGCATAAACATCAGCAAATTCCGTTCTGGATTCTTTAAATCCAACTGTATTTGCATTGGCAATATTATTCCCCGTGACGGATAAATCTTTAGAAGCCGCACTTAAGCCGCTTAATGCTACTGAAAAACCCATAATTATTCTCCTTAAAATATTTTCTTAATTTCGTTAAATTTAACTTTACCTATACCCGCCAATTCTAATGACACTCCATCAGCTCCCGCTCCCAACGCAACACTTTTTACCTCTGCATTAATAAGTGTTTGAGAAACGGTATTTTCTCCATCAATAATTGATTCTGCTGTTATTTTGTAGGTTCCCGGGGTAGCCTGAGTTCCGTCTTCTAACAAACCATTCCACTCAAATTCTATATTGCCTTTGTCCTGTTTCCCTAGATTAAGGGTTTTTAATACGCCACCATCTGAACCTAATATAGATACTTTAAGATTCTCAGTTGGCCCTTTTAAGGCAACTTCTCCCGATAGATTATTATTGACTGAAAGAACACCTTGATCAGAAGTAACCATGACAGATTTACCCACTAGAGTTGCCGCCTCTAATCCTTGCCCTGAAGTTATTGAACTAGAAAACTCAGCAAATGAATCATTTAAACTACTAATACCTTCTACTGTACTGAATTGAGCCATCTGAGCTAAGAAATCACCATTTTCCATCGGTTTATTTGGATCCTGATGAGTCATTTGTGTGGTCATCAATTTTAAAAAATCATCTTGTCCTAGCTCTTGTTTTTTAGTTTCTTCCTTATCTACTACAGGCGCCAACCCTAAATCTCGATAAGTTTCAATTGAATTTATTGTCATTTTTTACTCCTATTGCCCCATTCTTAAGGTTTGTAACATCAACTGTTTAGCTGTATTTAAAACCTCTACATTATTTTGATATGATCTTGATGCAGACATCATATTTGCCATTTCCTCTACTGTATTAACATTAGGCTTAAAAATATAACCATTATCATCTGCCATTGGATGATGAGGTGCATATTCCATAACAGCCGGAGCTTGACTTTCTACAATGCCTGCAACATTAACTTTGCTAGAAGCATCGTTCATATCCATCACATTTTTCAGCTCTGCTTTAAAAACAGGCTGCCGTGATTTATAAACTTCATCAATACTGCTACTGACACTATTTGCATTGGATATATTACTGGCAACCAAATTTAACCTTAATGATTGCGCATTCATCCCACTGCCAGCAATATTAAAAATATTCATAGACGGCATAATTATTCCCCTCTAATTGCGGACATCAGTCCTGAAAAACGACCATTAATAAACTGCAAGCTAGCTTGATATTGCACAGAATTTTCAGCATATTTAGCTTGTTCTATATGAGACTCAACTGTGTTTCCATCTAAAGAAGCTTGCTGAGGATTACGAAACATCATTGTTGAGCCCAACAATCGATCATTGGGTGAAAAATGACCTTGTTGAGTTTGCTCCATATTATTAGATGCAGGCATAGATTTTTTTAAAACCGCATGAAAATCCAGATCACGCGCTTTATAGCCTGGTGTGTCAGCATTTGCTAAATTAGAAGCAAGAACCTCACTTCTTTTTTCGCGTAAAGTTAAAGCTTGAGGGTGAACACCCAATGCATTGTTAAAATTAATAGCCATCGTAAGTACCTAAGTTTTGTTACTTACGTTACTAGCATAGCCCGTGCCATTCTTAATTAAGAATTTATAATCAGCAAGATAAATAAATTTTGAAGGTAAACTATTGGACTAATCAGCCAAGAGATTATTGAATATCCTATCCGAAACGGTGGATATTCTTAAGGTAGATTTTAAATAAAGTATCTAAAAACAATATTAATTCTTATAAAAACAATAATTTAAACTAAAAATTTACCAATTTTCTTTTAAAAGTAAGGAATCCCATCACTTATCACAAACTTGAATCTTTTAATAAAAAAGACTTCATAAAATATAAAGTGGCAATTATTAACCGCCCACAGAACAATTAAGTCACTACTTTAAACATCAGATATTTCTTACTTTTTTTGAGGAAACCTGTTTAGGTTAGTCAAGTGTCAAGAAAACGGCAGGTTGCCGGCGCTCTAAAACTCAAACCTCCTCTGACAGATTTCACCATTTATTGTGTTGATTCATCTGTATAGCCTAATATCAAAAAAAATTTAATATATTCCATATGGTTAGACTAAAACTTAGTTTATACTACCGAATTTATGACTTAAAATAGATGGCAAATTACTCATTTTCTAAATATAAATAAAAAATATGAAAATGCTAAATAATACCCACATTCTAGTTATTGATGATGTGGTTGATAACATTAAAGTAGCTCTAAATATTTTAAAAGAGGAGCATAAAGAGCTATCTTTTGCAATACAGGGAGAAGAAGCACTTGCCATGATAGAAAAGCAACCTAAAGCGTTTGATTTAATCTTGCTTGATATTATGATGCCCGGTATGAATGGCTACGAGGTCTGTCAAAAAATCAAAGAAAACCCTCAAACTCAAGAGATTCCAATAATTTTCTTAACCGCGAAAATAGATGTAGACTCTATTGACAATGGATTTTCACTAGGTGCTAGTGATTACATCACTAAACCTTTCCATGCTACGGAATTACTCGCTAGAGTAAGAACTCATATTCAACTATATCGATCCAAACAATTACTTCAAAAACATAATCTTTCACTACAAACAAAAATACACTATCAGCATAAAAAATTATTATCTGAACTAGAAGATAATCAGAAGGAAATGATCTGGATGTTGACTGAATTAATGGAATCAACTTCTGACGAAACAGGCAAACATATTCGTCGAGTAGCTGAAACATGCTCTTTATTAGCACATTTCCACCCAAGCCTAAGTAAAGAAGATGCTGACACTCTATTTCACGCATCCCCAATGCATGATATTGGAAAAATGACAATTCCTTACAAAATTCTTCATAAGCCAGGAAAGTATACGGAAGAAGAATTTGAAATTATGAAAAACCATACCAGTAATGCTTATAAATTATTATCTGGTTCTAAACGTAGATTAATTAAAGCAGCAGCTACCATTGCACATGAACACCATGAAAAATGGAATGGACAAGGATATCCTCGTCAATTGAAAGGGCATAATATTCATATCTATGGACGGGTAGTTGCATTAGCAGATGTATTTGATGCATTGACTCACAAAAGGTGCTATAAAAAAGCTTGGAGTGTAGAAGAGTCTGTTGATTATATTAAAAAATATCGAGGCACTCAATTTGACCCTGAGCTTGTTGATATAATGTTGAAAAATATTGATGAATTTGTAAAAATCGTACAAATTACATAAATTCATTTTAAACCATTTTGTTCCTAACACTACAACCAGCAAGTTTAACTAATACTGTGGCAAACACGCTTTTTTGGTAATCAAAAAACTTTATACATCTATTCTTGAATTATTATTTAAAAATGAGTAGAGTCTATATTGAAGTGAAGCACAGATGATCTATCCTAGAAAAACCAGTTGAGCGCAGAATTATAGTGAACAGCTGATTTGTCTAGGTTTATATAAATATTTACAACTGAGATAAAACTATGGAAATAATAAAAAGCTTAAAAAAATTTAGTATCTTAGGAATAATACTATTTTCAAATAATGCCCTTGCTTATAACCCAGGCACTCCTGATAGCGAATGCAAGCCACCAAAATTTAACGGTTTGAACCCACCAGAACAAGTTAAAGGGAAACCTGTTCCTGAAGTTGAACCTGAATCAGAAATTGAGTTTACTGTTTCTGGATATGCTGATCCAACTACTCTCACGGCGTTCGCAAAAAATGAACCACTTAAATTAAATATTGTTGATAAGAATAGTTTTTACCAGGTATCCGCTAATTTACCTGCCATTTTAAATGGGAAATATGCTCGTATTCGCCTTCGAGTCAAAGCTCAGGGAGGGACTTGTATTGCTCAAGACGGATGGTTAGTTAAAATTAAAAATGCTCCTGAAGCAGCAGAACAAAAAAAAGCAGAATAAATGCATAAACTTAAACATAACAAGGAGTGAGAATTTAATAACTTCCGTAAGTTTGGCGAAGAGTTTTGTTAGCATTTCTGTGGAGCTAAAAAAAGGCCAGTCAAAATGCGGAAGTTATTAAATCCTCACTCCCTGGTAACTCACAATAAATCACTTAGCATCAGTACAAGATGCCTTTTTTTTCATTCCAGTCGTGAAATGGCTTTTGGGCATCGGGTAGCTCTACATGCAACATAGGTATCTGGCGCTTTTCTGGATGTAATAAAATTTCTTCATAAATAAAGTGATCGTCAAATCCAGCTTGTGCTGCATCTTGGCGATCACATGCAAAATAGACTTTTTTCAGTCTTGCCCAATAAATTGCACCTAGACACATAGGACACGGTTCGCAACTAGAATATAAAGTACAGCCGGTTAATCTAAAGTCATTTAAGACTTTACATGCCAAACGAATTGTCAAGATTTCGGCATGTGCAGTTGGATCAAGATCTGAGGTAACGCGATTACCACTTTCAGCAATAATTTCCCCTTTTTTTACGATCACTGCCCCATAGGGACCACCATTATTACTTCTTACATTTGTACTGGCTAGATCAATAGCCCGTTGTAGAAACTGATCATGTTTTTTATCCATTAGAAATCATTAAAATAATAAGAAAAAGGGTATAATTTTGAACATTTTACATTAGCTTGTGTCATAACCTTTTTTCATAAAAATGTAATATTTGTATTGTATTTTATGTTTTTAAACTTAATGGAGATAATATGAGTGAAATTACTTTCAATAATGATTCCACCTTAAACAGCAACATATTTATATTAAACCCTAAATGGCACTCACGAGTAATAAGCACCCTGGTAAGTCTGTTAATGATCACTATTTATATATGGATGTTTTTTGGTTTCATCAATCTGCTGATCACTTTATATCACACCTACCCTGATAACTGGGGACATGGTGCAAGGACAATGATTACGGATGTGATTATTATTCTTGCCTCACTTGAATTAGTAAGGATTTTACAATCTTATTTATCAATAGGCCGAGTAAAAGTTTCTTTATTTCTTGACGTTGCACTTATTGTATTAATTGGTGAATTGATCAGTTATTGGTACAGTGAATATAGCGTTAGAGAAGTTGTATTAAGCATCGCCGTTATTTCCGTTTTGATTGTACTTAGAATGTTAACTATAAAATATTCACCCGACTTAAATGACACTCATTAGTTTTTTAGATCTAAAGGATCTTCAGGATCTATTCCATCCATAAAAGGGTATCGTCTATCCTGATTGGTAATTTGATAGACTTTTCCTAACCAATTATTAAAAACTGCTTTGGCAGTATCTCTCCAGGTATTATCCAAATGACTTAAAATAGCCTGTTCAGGGAATGGAGTAAGAGCTTCTTTATTTTTTTTTGCCTTTATCACTTGATTTTCATAATCTGACAAAACCTGTTTTACTTCATCATCAAAATAATTTTCAGGATAAGGTGGATAATCAATTCTATCCCCTGCAAAAAACAGAACAACTTCTCGTTTGTATTCTTTTAGTAAGCTAATATCATCGTACTCAGGATGACCTTGAAAGAATACAATACGAATACCATCAGCGCTAACCGCAAGATGAACGCCTGCCTGTTGACTCATGGCCAGGATTTTTAGCCCTTTTTGTTCTAAATCAGCTTGGAAAACTTCGTTAAATCGAGAATGAGGAACATCAAACCGTGTATTAATTTCTGCCACTAAAGGATGAGTCCGTTCAAGCACTTTATGCGAAAAAACACCCCACCGTTTATTAGGTCGTGGCGTCCTTTCAATACCATAGCAATATTCAATTAAGGCATGGGTAGCAAGACATGAGCATAGAATTGAAGTCACATTAAGTTTTGCCCAGTCAAAAACTTCAGTTAATGGCTGCCAGAAATCTTCTTCTGACAAATGACTATGGGTAACATTTGCACCGCTGATAATTAACGCATCAAGCCCATCTTTTTTGATAGTCTCAAAGGACTCATAATATTTTTCTATATGTGCCAACCCTTCTTCTCCTCTTTCTATTCCTTCAACAGAAAAGGGGTGAACATGAAATTGAGCAATTTGATTACACGCGCCAACCAAACGAAAAAACTGTCTTTCAGTCGCTTCTAAAGCCGCATCAGGCATAATATTAAGTAACCCAATATGTAATTCACGAATATGTTGGTGGCTAGCACGATCAGGGTTTAATATATCTTCACCTTCTTCAAGCAATCGTTGAAAAGTTGGCAAGCTAGTATGGGCAATTAAAGGCATAACGGCTGGTTCTCTTTTTATTTGGGAATGGAAATTAAAGTTTCATTCCTTAGCAATGACGTCGGCAATAAGTTGAATAAAGTCATCTTCATTGGTTACAGTTGCGACTTCATTGGCATCTAAAGTATACCCGTATTGATCGGCAATAGTTTGATAACGAGGAACACGTGCTTTGAAAAGTTGAGGAAAAACCCAACTGACAAAATCATCAGGGTTTATTAAATCTGTGTTGCTGATATTATGGATTGACATATATTCAGCTAGATTTTCATCTAAAAACTCTTCTCTGTAATAAAGAGGCTTAGGCTCATTCTTTGCGCGAGATATAATAGTGTTTTCTAATGATTCAGGGATTTTAATGTAAATAATTACCGTGTGTTTCGCTAATGTTTCTAACACATCTGGTCTGTCAAGTTCACACACACTTCCCCCAGCATCATTAAGAAAGTGTTTATAACCATAAATATCTTCGGCTTTATGGATAAATTCAGGCACATCATTTAAGGCAGCAACTTCTGCGTGATAATGTAGAGCTTGCCTACGTTTAAATTCGACTAATGACAACCCATCTTGATCAGAGTTACCAAGCTTACCAAGAAAGCTTGAAACAGGGGCTAAATTATCAACGGTAATGTTGTTGTGAATATAGATCGAATCAGATAATAACAATTTCTTAAGAAAAGGCACATCCATAGCCTGTCGCTTAATATTATCTAAAATAGGTTCACCTAAATATTTAGTCCCTATTCTGTAATCAACAGAATAATGAAACCATTTATCTTTAGAAAGTTTGTTAGCTAATGTGGTTTTCCCTGCACCCGACATGGCGAGGAGTGTAATGCTTTTGGATTCCCAATCCAAAAATGCCTGAGAACTCATTTTCATGAAATATTTTCCTAAGGAACGTGTTGTAATAATATCAATGGCTGATTACATTTACATACCATAGCCTCGGATATTATTTCATTCTAACTCCTACTTATCCAGTAAATCAGAAATATTCACGTCCTCTTGGTCTGGACTGCTATGTTTGTCCGTGTCTGAATAACCTAGATCATCCGTTTCCAAATCACCATACGGAGCACTCCAGTCTTCGGGTGCTTCAATATAATCAAAAGTTGAGTTATACCAAGTATCAAGATCATATTCACCTATGTCACCATCCTTGTATTGAACTTCAACCGACTGATCTTCGCTATCAATAGCAACGACTTTAAAGGTTAAATCATTTTCAATGTCTTTGTACCATCGATGGAGTACTGGATCAGTAATAGTAGTCATTTTATATCCTTAATTTAAGCAACTTTATATTTAACATCATATCAAAATATAAACAGTTGAAAGAACAAAAAAAGTGAGCTTGATTTGATTTTTGAAAAGTGAGGTCAAGACCAAAAGGTTATCTTGAAAAAGTTACAAAATAAAAATTTATTGTTCAACAATAAAAAAAATAGTAGCTTGAACATCTCTTATTATATTTATTACTGGTTTGTATAGAAATGTGACATTTTGTCGCACTTTATTTATCTTA
>CAZZIX010000090.1:0-9282 GCA_964654345.1 uncultured Methylomarinum sp. | reverse complement strand
CCGGATGGACTTACATCACAGTCCCAGAGATCAAGATCACGTAACGGGCTTGCCACCTGCCATTCCCGTGTTTTTTTAATAAGTACTTTTGATACTGTTTTCAGAATAGAGTTAATAAGGCTCATTGTGTTTTCTCAAGTTACAGGCAACTTTTTCTTAACTCGCGCAGGGATACCACATGCTAAAACACCGTTTGGTATTTTCCCCTTGACTAATGACTTTGCTCCAATAACAGAAAAACTCTCTATTGAAGCTCCAGGTAATATCGTAGAATCACATCCCACCCAGACATTGTCATGAATATGAATCGGTTTGTATTCCTTTGGATATATCTCACAAAGTGGTCCATCAAAGAAATCGCCGGGATCCTGGTGGGTTATCAGGCTGCATCCCGGACTGACAAGGGAATTCGCCCCAATTACTATTTTTTCGGAAAGATCAATAATTACATTTGATCCTATAAAGACGTTGTCAGCACATTGGAGATGACAGAGCGGCCATTGAATCTGGATAAAGTTAACTTGTTCAATTCTTACACTTCTCCCTATTTCTGCTCCAAGTAGCCTTAACCAAGCTGCTCGTAATTTAGGATGGGGGATGAAAAAACATACAATATTCAAGTAGAAATATTTGACACAATATTTGATAACCTTAATTCCCATATTCCCTTCGCTATAACTGTAAACGGATGGAATTCATGTCCCGTTCACTCTATCCTGCTCATATAAATTTCGCAATGCAGCAGATACTGCGAAATAAAAAGTAAAAGTCAAAGAATATCCCTGAGTAAGAAAAAAGGCAGATGTCATCGATCCGCAGAATCCGACGAAGCTAATCCCTGGGATATTTGCATACCCTATCAAAAACTCTTTGGCTTTTGTGCGTTTAGAGAGTTTTTGAAAATTAAGTAAACAGACAACTATCAAGGAAAAAAATACCCATAGACCTATAAAGCCTGTCTCTGTGAGAATTTGCAAGTAAGAATTATGGGAGACCTGCCATTTGGGAACTTCTTGATCAGCGCTTCTCTGTTCACCAATAGCCTGAGAGAAACAAGTAACCCCTACACCAGTTAGCGGATTGGACATTGATAAACTCAATCCATGTTTCCAGATTTCTATTCTGCCAGTTGGACTGGTAATATTATAGTCAGATGACAAATCAGTAATCGTTTGTAATCTGCTTATATCAATTTTATTAGCATATATGGAGATTGTAAATCCTGCGACAAGGCATAATAATATTTTGATACTTTTTCTTTCAATAACAATTTTAGAAAACAGGATATAAAAAAGAGCAACCAGAAGGCCCAGCAGTCCTCCCCTTGAGCCTGTTAATAAAATGACAACCAGAGATAAAAGAATCCCTGTTGTTGATATAATTTTATTAACTATGGGCTCAGCTTGTCGGATGAAGATAAAAAAGAATGGCAAAAATGAAACAAGAAAGTATGCAAGATCATTTGGGTCATACATAGTGCCTGGGAAAAATCTTTCATCACGGAATCCTCCATGTGTCAAACTCATACCCGCCAGGAAAAGAACCGCTAAACAAACAACGAACAATACTTTTTTTAATTTTTTTATTGATTGTACATTAGCAACAAGTAAGAAGAAAAACAGGACATTGGCAAGATATTTGAGAAACACAAAATTAAATGCCGCCCGGCGGTAATATGCAAAAGGAATCCCAAAAATCATAATAAAAAAGAATAAAAGATAAAGCTTACTCTCTTTAAATTTAATCATTTCTGTAAATGAAAAATACTTGTTGTTGAAAATTGCTAAAAATAGGGCTACAGTGGTAAATGACAACGCTAATCTTAATGAATTAAGAAATGGGAAAAAATCCTGAGGTCTCCCGAATTGAATAAAAACTAATAGTAGAAATATGTTAAACGTCATGATATTCAAATACCATTGCAATGTATATGATCTGATCAGCCATTTTCGGTTTGACTATTTTCATGATATCAGCTGCATTTTTTTGTTGCGATGAATGGTTACTATTGCTCTTTGCAAACTCTTAAGAGAGTGTTAAGTACTAATCTGTCCGGTTTTAAGTAATTATTATAATAGATGTAATTTCTATACATCAAATCTTGTAACCTCTGCTTATTTTCTAACAAAAAATAAATTTGTTTGATTAGAGTTTCTTCATCATTAAACTGGAGATAATTCTCTTCAGATTTAAAATTCCCCGGAATTTGGTATTGTAAAGGCTCTGTTATTATTGCACGTGATTGTGCTACGTATTCAGCAAATTTCCCACCAATGGATTCATGTAATCCAGTGGTGGCTATGCAAATATTATGCTTTCTGATGTTTTTCAAAAAAACGGTTCTATTAGTTAGAGTAGATGGCAAGATCAAATCTTTAGCGATTTTAACTGAAGACTCATTTTTAACGAGGCCACCCGTGAACAACTCTCCAAACTCTTTTCTACATGTAGTAATACATTTTATCCTAAATTCATTTGTTTTTCGTCTTTCTGCCTTTAAATGATCAGATGATATATTATCTGGATTCCATAATCCCGTTATAAGAAGAATTTTAGTTGTTGGGTTTGGTATTGGTGGGAACTCAAAATCGTTGTGGTATAAGGTGTGCCTATGATAATATTTGGACATAAACCTTTTAATATAATGTTTCAAAATTGTAATTGGTGTATAAATTAAAAAAGATTCTGGCTCAATCTTATAGTAAAGGCCTAATGGATAAACTTTACAATTTTTAGGGGCATATTTTATAATTTCCTTGTTGATACTTCTTTTAAAATAATAATTGCATTTAAAATGTTTTTGAAAATAATTTAAATTTTGTTCTATTGAGTCTTCAATCCAATTCAGTCCATCTAAAGTATCATAAAATATTATAAATTGTTTGTTAATATTTAATATTGTCAATATCATTTTAATGATTGGTTTCGTAGATAAACCAGTCGTAGGATTTAGCTTAAGTGAAATTATTTTATGACGCTTGAGTTTTAAAAAGCCATCGTAAATCTGATTTAAATGGTCAGAAGGTAAGTATTCTAATTCACAATGGAATATTGGCTTCATTATGTCCCTCCTTAGTATAAATCCCCGGTAGTAGTGCCGGTCAACTGGCACTGCCTGTACAGTCGACGTGCGGTTTCTTTCCGCATCCAGTTATTTGGTTGCACTTAATTTCGCACCAATCTTCTCTGTCCTTGCAACCCTTTCCGTTAAAAATTGTCATTCCTCGCTATCCTGTTTTCTTGATAAAAAAGCGCTTGGTAATTTTGATCACAAAATGAACAAGTTGGGGGAAAAAGCTTGATGCAATCAAGTAGAGCATGTATCGCAAGGTCCGTCCGCTTCGAGGTACCAACGCTATGCTTTTTATAAATCTGTAACGTGCAATTGAATATTGACCTTTCATAAAGGCATCGTACCCACTTTGAAAATATTTTTCACCAAAGCCTTTTTTTAGCAGTAAGGGGGGGATTTTCTTGGCCTCTTTAGGGTAGATTCTTAGCGCCTTCTCGGCTACTTCTATATCCCATGGCTTCAAAGAATAATTTGATGCAGTTAGACTCTTAGGATGTCTTCTATATTTTACTAAATCATCAGGGATATATCCAATTTTATACTTGGTTGAAATACTTAACCAAAGGTCGTAGTCTTCACCTAAAGGTAGGCTTTTATCAAAAAGCCCCACTTTGTCAAGGACCTTTCTCCGCACCATGACAGTACTCAATAAAATCGAAGCGGATAAAATAAGATCTTGAAATATATATCCTTCAGGCTGGGAAAATCCATACTTAATCATCCAATTTTTATCTAAGTTCCCTTTGCAGTCAAATACTTGCCTTTTACCATAAACGAGACCGAAATATAAATGACTTGTAAGGTATTCATGTTGAAGTTTGAGAGTATCCTTAAACCAAATATCATCGCTGTCTAAAAAAGATATATATTCACCTTGTGCAGCCATAATTCCTTTATTTCTGGCAGAGGCAGCGCCTTGGTTAGATTGACTGATAAGATGAATGGAGTTGGAAATTTTTTTTAATATATCTTCAGTTCTATCTGTAGAACCGTCATTAACTACGATCAATTCAAAATTTTGATATGTTTGTTGTAATACACTGTCAATAGCATCACTAATATATTGTTCGGAATTAAAAGCAGGCATAATGACGCTGACCAGATTTTTTTTATAAGCGCACATTTACTGACTCCTAATCCACTAATTTTAAGATAGACTTAAAGTACATAAACGTTTTTTTGCTTAATAAATAAGAATAAAAAGATAGGTTGCAACATGATCTCAGAAGAAAGGAAAAAGGGCTCCATGCCCTTCCGCTGAATTTCACATCATAATCAAGGCTTTTCAACTCTTTGTTCAAATAAGATTCGATAGTAAAAATCTCTCTTAAAGAAAGTTCTTTGCGCCATTTTAGGACATCGCTCTTTTGTGGTCGTCTAAATATTTTTTCATGAATATGAAGCTCCCGTTTTGGTATCTTTTCTTGTGCCTGGCTTTCCCAATTTAACATATTCGGTTCAAAGTTTTCTTCTAGAAAAGAGCAGAGCTTTTTTACGGTTTTTTCTGTATATAGAACTAAGTCTTCATATTTGACTTCAAAAATCCTGTCGGCTAAATTTGTTGCCTTGTATAAATTATATTGGATTATGGATTCCTTCCACTCAACTATATTTCTGAATAACCACTTGCCATTCCATCCTTTATTCTGAAAAGATTTGGCTACATCATGTCCATCTCTGACAATATTTATAAATTTAGCTTCGGGATATAATAAAAGAAGATCGGGCAGTATCTTTATATAAGGAGGGGTCTTATCTCCCCATCGGCACTTATTTTCTAATTTGAGATGGTAATTATAAATCAGATTTAAGATATCTCGTAGTCGTGGTTTATCAAGCGCTCTTGCCCACGAGTATAGTTCTTTTTTGTCTATTCGCATATCGGGCCATCGATAATGGGATGTTATGATGGCAACCGCCTCTTCTACTTCCATTCTCGTCAATATAGAAGTCAGTGGAATTTTTTCAATCAATGGAAGAATAAACCATGTCTCTGGAGGAATGGTGATGCGCGAGTGGGAAGATAGTATAAGCCTTAATAAAGTAGAACCTGAGCGGCCAGAACCTACAATAAAAAAAGGGGCGACGACGTTATGAGTATTCATTTTTATTAATGCCTATTTTTGAAAAAAAGCAAGATGAGGGGAAGAAGTTTGCCTTTGATTTCAATCAGATTCCTTCGTTCTCGTTCAGTAAGTAACGCTGAAATTAAAAGACTTGTCGAAAAGAAGCCTATCACTATAAAAAATCTGGCCGCCTGGATAAAAAGACCGTCTCCTTTAATATAATGGGCTAAAATCACGGAACCTGCGAACAAAAAGGCTGTTTTGAAAATAAAACTCCATTGGTAGGGAACAGGATAGATTTTATTATTAAAGTAGTAAGCAAGAGCAACCATCATAACGAATGATAACAAGGTACTTACCGCAGCTCCGATCATCCCGTATTGAGGAATTAAAAGATAATTAAGCAGAAGGTTTATGAATGCTGATATGCCAACGATAACCGGAGTTGTTTTTGTATTTTTTTTAATATTAATGCCGACATTCAATATATTATAAAAACCATATAGTATAACCGAAGGAACGATCCAGTCGCAAACCTGATGTGCAGCCCAAAACGTCTGCGGAGCCATAATCATAATTAAAGGTTTAGACAAAAGGATAATAATGAGTCCGACAAAAGAGATTGATAAAAAGAAAATTGATGCTAAACGAGCGAGGGTAGCCTGCGCGTCATCTTCTTTTGCCAAGGGGAAATAGATTGATGGCCATACCAAAAGAAACGGCTCAATAATAATGAATTGTAGAATGATGGAAAGTTTATATCCCAGCGCATACAATCCAACCATGTCTGTAGTTGAAAATTTCTGAAGAAAGAATCGATCAGAACCGTTCATTACAATCAGTGCCAGGCCGGCTGGAACAAAAGGTAGGCCGAATGATAACATTTCTTTCAGGATCTTAAAGGAGAATGTAAGTGATAGCTCTTTTGATATTAGACTGTATATAATAATAGCCAAAATTAGCGCTGCGATTAAGTTCCCATAGATCACACCCTGAACACCTAAATTAAGAACCACGATAAAGTAGATATTGAGTGAAAGGTTTATGACCAAATGTATTATCTGCGCAATTGAAATTTGTATAGACTTTAACTGAGCCCTTAGCAAGGCATTTGGAACAAATGTGATGCATCGAAAAAAAGTTGTGACAGCAATAATCTTCAGGAGAACGGTGTAATTTTTTGATCCAAATATAATCTTATCGATAATTCCGCTAAATATGAAAAAGATGCCGCAATAGATGCTTGTTGCTATGATTACGTACAGAATGGCTGTATTTACAGCCTTTGCTCTCATAGCCTTATTTTCTTTAAATTGAAAAGAATAGCTTCTAAAAAGAGCCATGGGCAGGCCTTGGCTTATAAAGATAGCTGATATTTGAAGTGTTAGAGCCAAAAGTTCCAGAATGCCGTAATCGGCAGGGCTCAGATACCGTGTGTACAACGGAAGTAGTAGAAATCCAATACCTTTGGCGAGGATGGTGGAGACGCTGAAGATTGCGGTATGTTTGCCGATTTGTTTTAAGTGGCGAATCATTCGTTAACTATTATAGCGTTTCCCACCATACGTCCTGATTTGATAAGGATGTTGCAAAAAAAAAATCGCCAGCATTGTTGTTTGATTTTGAGCCTTGGGCTTTATTTTACTTCACAGGAATTATTGAATATTTGTAACTAGTTAGCCAAGGCAGGATAACCTGCCTTAAACTATAAGCTGTAACTGTTTAGATGTGCCCGAGATGTGGTTGATAATGCCGTCCAGCTATACATACGTATGCGGGACGGCGTTATCAGCCGCAGATTGGGTGCAGCTAAATAGTTACGAATATTTTAGGGTACTCATGTTTTTACTATGTCGTTTTGATTCTTTGTGGCTTAACGGATAATTACCGGGATTAATTTCTGCATAAAGGACTCAATCAATTTCTCTTCTTCTCGTTGATTACCCCCAACGCCCAAATATCCGGAAACGCGAATCAGCGATCCGCTCTTATTTTTATGGAACAACCTGTTTTTAGCGATATTTAGGCGCATTTTAATGTAATTTTGTCCCATAAAACTGCCAGCTTTATAAAAATAATATGACACGCTGTTACTGTTCGCGTTATTGGCCAGAATCTCAGCTATTTCTAAAGTATGTGAACTATTACCGCTATTAATTTTAATTTTTTTGGCATATTTTTTTGTATGCTCTCCCCTGCCTCCAAGGCATGCTTCCGGGGCATGAAAATCTACTTTCGTATCACTGTAATGAACAATGGAAAGCTGTAAAGATTTTCCGGCTTTGTTTACATAGTTCCGATTGATAATGGCCCTGGTCTCTAAAATATCATACACCTTCTCGTCAAGAGGAACATCGTGGCCCTTCCATTGACCAATCTGCATGGGGATTGTCTTTAGAAAAGCGCGTCCCGTAACTCCCTCATCCTGGGACGTACTATATTGCAGGGTGGAGACAAGCGCGGCTGTAGCGGCCAGCAAAATGGCCGCAATAAGATATCGTAGTTTTAAGTTCATCTTTCAAGCACCTTCATGGAGGCCAGCAGTAACAAAAAACCAATAATAAAAACCAGCATTCCGGAGCCGGTATGAACCAGGGTGCCAGGTGCGGCGGCCTTAAGTCCCCAGTAATGGGACGCAAGGATGAGAATGGGAACCCTGATGATATTCGAAAGCAGAGCAATGGGAATTGCAAGTAAGAAAATAAGCCATTTCTTTATTGTTGAAAGAGAGGCCATATAGGCGCAAATAGAACCAAGAGCCAGGAAGGCAATCAGAGATCGCAGTCCGCTGCAGGGGTTGCCAACCAGAAGGTGACCGGCTGGAATAAAGATATTAAACCCTTCGCCATAAATAGGGATACCAAGCATACTTACAATCCAGACGCCGGCCTTGGCGGCCAGCATTTTGAGAGGAAAGGCAACTGCTTCAACCATTGCCATGGGCAGGGGAAACATAAATAGAAGAAACAAAAGAGGGAACCAGATAATTTTAGTTCTCTCCCTGCCGAACAGGAATAGAGACAGGCCGATACACAGAAAAAAGAGAGAAAAACCTGAAATTGAAAATATATAGAGAATAGTTCCCAGGATATGCAGAAGCAGAGCAAAGACTAAAATGAACAGGCCTGCCAGGCTGGTTTTCTGTGGCGTTTTGCTCAGAAGATCTTTTTGTTGGTAGATGAAAAACAGGGAAACAAAGGGGACAATAAAACCATGTGAATAATAGGAGTCCGCCCCCATATAGCGCTGATACATCCATAAAATAGTTGCGTGATAGGCGAAGGCAATAAGTAACCCGATGAGCGTCAGCCCCCCAATGTTTACAACCTTGTTATGTGATTTCAGTATTTCCATATCTCGGAGTATTGATCATTATTGTTGGTTAACCAGCCAATATCTCTTGCAGGGGGTAGTGGAGCTTTTTAAGCAGCAAACATTTCCTGTAAGATATTCAGGGTGCTGTCCTGTGCTTTTTTGCTTATTGACCCCAGTTTTTTTATAAACCTTTTTTTGTCCACCGTTCTAATTTGATCCAAAATTATTTGCCCCTTCTTCCCCTGAAAAGTGCATTGAATCCTTGTGGGGTAATTTCTACCCCTTGTTGTCATTGGCGCAACAATGACTGTGGAAATAAAGCGGTTCATTTCATTTGGTGAAATAACGAGGCAGGGTCTTGTCTTTGTGATCTCGTGGCCAATTGTCGGGTCAAGGTTGATAAGGTAAACGTCAAATCGCTTTATTTCCATTCCCACTCATTCTCATCCCATTTTGTTGCTGTAGATTCCAATAGTTTGTCATCACCATTCCGGGCCATTGTTTCGAATGCTTTTGCCCAATTTTTGCGGACATGGGCAGTTGATTTGATAAGGAGTTCCTTGTTGTGGACTTCGAGCTCTACCTCATCACTAAAACCACATTGCCTGAGAATCGGCTTAGGGATTCGGAGACCTTGAGAGTTGCCAATTTGAATAATAGAAGCTTTCATTCGTACCACCTCGCTATTGAGAATATTGTGGTCACATTGTAATTACACAGGCGGCTGTTGTCAATATTATTTATGAGGAGTACGAGCAACCAACTATCTAACCAAATCTAAAATTTTCAACCGGTCTTTTTCCGTAACATATTCGTGAACCGGCAAAG
>CAZZIX010000089.1:0-9379 GCA_964654345.1 uncultured Methylomarinum sp. | reverse complement strand
ATTGATGTTTTACGTCAGTTTGTTGATTTTACTATTCGTACCGATTTTCCTCATCTTGTAAAAAATAGTTTAAAGCTGGATAAACAAATTTATATCCAATGGTTTACAGAAATTTGTAAAAAAACCGCTGAAATGATTGTCCATTGGCAACGTGTAGGCTTTGTTCATGGGGTGATGAATACCGATAATATGTCGATCCTGGGCTTAACCATTGATTATGGGCCTTATGGCTGGCTAGATGATTATGATCCAGACTGGACACCTAATACCACGGATGCAGCCGAGCGGCGTTATAGATATAGTCAACAACCTGAAATTGCACTTTGGAATCTGTTGCAATTGGCTAATGCTATTTATCCATTGATTGAAGAGGAAGAGCCTTTTCAACAAGCATTAACTATGTATAATCAGCACTTTAATCAAGGCTGGCAATCAATGATGGCTGAAAAACTGGGTTTAAAACATTTTGCTGTAGAAACTGATAAGGATTTGTTTAATGAATTATTGGTCTTATTGCCAGAAGTAGAAATTGATATGACTATTTTTTATCGAAAACTTGCCAATATTAATATCCATAATGAAGGAGTTACAGATGAGCAGTTGATTGAACCTTTATTAGATGCTTGGTATAGATTTGAGGCGGTGAGTGATGATTATCAAACACGTTTTGTAGACTGGTTACGAAAATATACTGAACGTCTACGAAATGAAGACGCAGATCAGGAAGAGAAAAAACAAAGAATGAATGCGGTTAATCCTAAGTATGTTTTAAGAAACTATTTATCTCAACTTGCCATTGATAAAGCAGACAATGGTGATTTTTCTATGGTGAATGAATTATTAGAGGTGATGCGTTGTCCTTATGATGAGCAGCCAGAAAAAGAAGAATACGCAAAAAAGAGGCCTAACTGGGCGAGAAATAAACCTGGATGTTCGCAATTATCGTGTAGTTCATAATGTTAATCTTAGAATTTTTTTAAGGTTTTTATAGTAAGAAAATTGAGTGATAATCAAATTGTCGTAATTAGAAACAAAGGAGTTTTCCATGTTAGAAAAAAACCAAATAGCACCAGCATTTAGCTCTAAAAATCAGGATGGTGAAGTCGTTGAGTTATCTTCCTTTAAAGGGAAGAATCATGTTGTTTTATATTTTTACCCCAAAGATGACACACCAGGTTGTACTATTGAGGCAAATGATTTTACTTCATTAGCAAGTGAATTTGCAGCGCTTGATGCTGTGGTGATAGGTGTGAGTAAAGATTCTTGTTCTAGTCATACGGCTTTTATAGATAAATATGGATTGAAGCTAGATTTATTGGCAGATGAAAGCGGTGAATTATGCGAAAACTATGGCGTCTGGCAAGAGAAAGAAAAGAATGGCGTGAAAAAAATGGCGATTATTCGATCTACCTTTATTATCAATAAAGAAGGTGTCTTAACTGAGGCGTTATACGGTGTTTCGCATGAAGGTCATGCTCAAGCTATGTTAGATAGTGTAAAAACCTTATAACAATGATCTTTTACGTTTTTTGTAGAATGTTTTGTGGTTGATATGGCAGATTTATACAATCAGACATTCCATAAAGTCTGTTGATTGAAATTGTGGAGTCAATATGAATGATAAAGAACGAGTTGCAAAATATGCTGCCAGTTTGGTTAAAGATGGTATGGTCGTTGGTTTAGGGACAGGGTCAACAGCAGATTGTTTTATCACCGCGCTCGCTCGCAGAAAAGCTGAAGAAGGATTGCAAGTCACGACTGTCTCTAGTTCAGTTGCCAGTATGCTAAAAGCACAAGAGGCAGGTTTACCAATGATGGCTATTGAATATTTGACGAGACTGGATTTATACGTTGATGGTGCTGATGAAGTCACGCCTAATAATACCTTGATGAAAGGGCAAGGGGCTGATTTAGTAAGAGAAAAGTTATTAGCCAGAGCTAGTGAGCAATTTATTGTTTTAGTTGATCAAAGTAAAATGGTCAATCATATCGGTGACAAGTTTCCTGTTCCAATAGAAGTGATGCCTTTTGCCTGGCAATTAGTTAAACAAAGTCTTGAGGCAATTGGAGGAAAGGGTGAGCTGCGTCCAAATAGTAATGGTAACGGTTTTATAGTTACTTCACAGGGTAGTTTGGTGCTAGATATGCGTTTTAATCAAAAGATGGATAGTTCTCAACTAGATTCATTATTGAATGCGACACCAGGTGTTGTTGAACATGGTATCTTTTATCAGTTGGCAGATGTTGTTTTGCTTGCAGTTGACGATAAAGTAAAGGAATTAACAAGTCAGGTAACGCGGAATAAATAATTTACCAGTATTGTGCAGGTAGGTAATGCACTAGAGCAGGAACCCAGTAGATATATAATAATGCAGGAGCTATTATCGAGGAGCAATTACCAAGAAGACAGGTAATACTGAGTTATTTATTGCGAGTTGCCTCACCATTAAATTTCGGTTTTAAAACAACAAGCACAGCCTTTTTTTGCCATACATTCAGTTTGTTCTATTGGATTATCTAATAGGGTGCCGATAAGTGCCCGATCAAATTCACATAGTTCTAAATGTTCTTGAGCAAGGTCATGAAAAACACAGTTAATAGCACTAATTGTTGCGCTATTACCTGTTTTTTCAATAGTCACTTGATAGCCTAAATTTTGCATAATGGTTGCTAATATTTCGGTTTTTTGTTCCGCGTTTTTATCCGTAAATTGGAATGCTAAAGAATGGGCAATTTTTCGGCCTAAGCGTTTCATAAAATCTGCAAATGCATCTGATCCCATCTCTTCTTTAAGCTCAGTTAATACTAGATTGCAAAACCAGGAATACTGTTTACTAAAGTGATTAATGCCTTGCTCAGTTAAAACATAATTGCGTGCAGGCCTGCCTTTAGTGATTTTCAAGTGTGCTGTTTTAATTAACAGGTTTTTCTCCAATGCTGTCATGTGTTGTTTAACGGCATTTCGTGAAATTTCTTGCTGCTCAGCAATTTCGTCAATACATAAGCCTGATTTCGTGGCAAGTAATAAAGCCAGAATTTGTTCTTGACGCGAGGTTGATTGGTTTTGCATGTTATTAAATTCTTGCTTCTGAATCATTAGCAGCTGAAGTCAATAGGTACTATACATTGAATTAGGATCAAAGCTATATTCTTTAATATCTTTTATAATATTTATGTTGCATAAGTTTTGTATCAATTTTATACTTGCTAGGCATTTTTGCATATTTTTTTAATAAACATTTTATAGGTAAGGTTTATGAGCGAATCATTATTTGATCAAATAGGTGGCGAAGCAGCAGTAGATGCGGCAGTTGATATTTTTTATCGTAAAGTCTTGGCTGATCATACAATCAACCGTTTCTTTGAAAACACTAATATGGAAGAACAAGCAGGTAAACAAAAAGCTTTTTTAACTATGGCGTTTGGTGGGCCAAATAATTATACGGGTACCGATATGCGTCAAGCGCATGCTAAATTCGTAAAAATGGGTTTGAATGATAGTCATTTTGACGCTGTAGCAGGTCATTTACTTGATACATTAAAAGAACTAGATGTGCCACAAGATTTGATTGAACAGGTTGGTGTAATTGCAGAAAGCACACGTAATGATGTGTTAGGCCGTTAACAAACAGGAAGGTATGATGGCGGAGCATATAATACAGCTGGATGAACAACAAATTTCATGCAAAATGGATGAGACATTACTCAGTTCCTTATTACGTGAAAAAGTTGATATTAGCTATGGATGTCAGCAAGGAGTTTGTCAAAGTTGCATGATGCGAAGTTTAGATTCTCCCCCGCCAAGTGAATCGCAACATGGTTTAACAGACAAGTTAAAAGAACAAAATTATTTTTTAGCTTGTCGGTGTTACCCTCAGCAAGCAATGCGTATTGGCTACCGTGATCATACTGACTTTGTTACATCTGGAACGGTGAGTATTAAGCAGAATCTTAATGCAGAAACAATATTATTAACACTAGATATAGATGACCCATTCGAATATTACGCTGGACAGTTTGTTAATTTACAACGTGAAGATGGTTTAATTCGTAGTTATTCTATAGCTAATAACAGTATTAACAGGAAGCAGCTTAGTTTCCATATTCGTCGTTTAGCGGGAGGACGATTTACTGAATGGGCGCATGAAGAATTAAAATTAGGTGATCGCCTGTCAGTATCTGAGCCACAAGGCTTTTGTTATTACCAGTCAGGTAAACCAGAGCAGTCTTTATTGTTGATTGGTACTGGGAGTGGCCTTGCTCCTTTGGCAGGTATTATTAGTGAAGCGTTACATCAAGGCCATCAAGGAGAGATATACCTTTATCATGGAAGTCGTGATATTAATGGTTTATATTGGGTTGAAGAAATGCAGCAGGTAGTTGAAACTCATGAAAATTTTCATTATTTCCCCTGTATTTCTCAAGGTGAACCAGCAGGATCTATGTTGGCAGGTCGAGCCAATGATTTAGCCTTTAATACCTTGTCAGATCTTAAGGGCTGGCGAATATTTTTATGTGGACATCCAGATATGGTAAACGGTAGCAAGCGTCAAGCCTATTTGAATGGTGCTTCTTTAGCTGATATTTATGCGGATGCATTTCATGTTGCTTCAGGCTCATTAGATTGATTAATTTACCGCTCAGAGAAAAACTGTCATAAGTTTATAGCCTTTTATCTTTATCGCGAAGAAAAATTCGGAGGCTTGCGGCCGAGTTTTTGATACTTCGCACGGTTACGGTGTGGATTTCTATGGTTGATTTTAACGATAGGCTATGTTGATTAGCTTGCTCTTGATATGAGCACATTTTAGTTCCTAGCAATCGCTTCTGTTTTGCTCTGCCTTATGTTGATACAGTTGTAATTAGCGACAGAAATCAATTTGCTATAAATTCCACATCCGTGACCGTGCGAAGAATAAACTCATTCCAATTTCGTTCCTAATCATTATATCTAAAATTTTTAAGCTACTTTTGAGTTAGCAAGGGATTTGATTGCTTTCGATAAGCTGTATAAAATACACCTTTAAATTTAATTTTTTGAGTGTGTCTATGAAGGATAGGATGGAGCATAGTGTTGAAGACATTGCAACACGATTATGTTCTTACTTAAGTGACAATATATTAGCGGAAGGTGTTGATGTTAATATTGAAACAGAATTAGTGAAAATTGGCGTGGATTCATTTTCATTAATGGAAATGATTCTGTTTATCGAACGTTCTTTCGGCTTAGTGTTACCCGCAGAAGCTTTAACACCAGAAAATATTGCCAGCATTGGTAGCATAAGTACCTATTGTGCAACGTTGTTAAAACAATCGGATGCCTAATCAGGGTAAGAAGTTTCCAGATTGTTTTGAACTTAATGGTGCTGACTGTTTCCTCTTCCAACTGGATCGTATTATGTTACAAACCAGTGGAAGAAATAATGTTTGTACATTTGTCGTTTCATTAAAACACAGCATAGAGCTAAGTGAATTAGAATTATATTTATCCAATAATCCAGCTTATCAATGGATTACTCGCTTGCGAATTAAAAAAGGTCTTCCATTTTCGTTGGTAAAATGGGTGTTTGATGAAACCTTAGCGTTTCCTGAGATCAAACAGTTTTATAGTGAAAAAGATGAGAGCATAGCAAAGAACTTGTTAGCAACAACAATAAGGATTGAAAACCAGTCTCCTTTTAAAGTTGATTTAATTCAAGTATTAGGTGCAAAATCTATTTTAATCTTTACTTGGCATCATGTGCTGATGGATGCACATGGAGGTGAATCTTTTATTCGTGCATTAGGATTGAATCAGTCTATTGATTATGCTGAATTATTAGCAGAAGAACAAACCAAATTACCCTTGGGTCTTCGTGCAAATATTGCTCAGGAAATGAAAAACTTCCTTCACGAAACATCTCAGTTACCCCTTTTTAGTCTATATAAAAAACCTGCTGCTAAACAAAACACACCGACTTTAAGCTACCGTGTTATATCTTTTACAGAACAGCAAACCATAAAAATTAGCGAAACTGCGCGACTTCAAGGAGCCAGTTTTTTATTGAGTGCTTTTTATTTAGCTGCAACAACATGTTCCGTTGCGTATATTCAACAATTACGTGGTCTTATTGAAGGTGATGTACTCGTTCCTGTTCCTTTAGATCGACGAAAAAGGGGTATAGATACGCCAGTTATTGGAAATCAGGTAACTTTTCTTTTTTACCGTATACCTGAAAAAGTTTTATCTGATGTTCAGGCTTGTACTACCGAGTTAATAAGCCAAATGAAAACGTTAATGCGTACAGATAGTCCAAAACATTATTTGATAATGATGGATTTTTTACGACGTATTCCGGGTTTTTTTTATCGCTTGATATTAAAAAGCCCAACAAAAGGACTGATGGCCAGTTTTTTTTATTCAGATACGGGGGAGTCGTTACAGAATTATGATCAACTATTTGATCAATCTGTAGAAAGTGCTATTCATTATCCACCAACCATGTACCCTCCTGGATTAACTTTTGTATTTAGCCGATTTCGTGGGTCTTTGCAAATAACCTTGGGGTATATGGAGCAAGTGATCAATGACAAAGAAGTAGATGAGTTATTTAAACACTTGCAGTCAGTTTTGTTAGGTGCTGAGAACAATGACTAACTTGATACGTTGCGATGTTGCTGTGATTGGCGCAGGAGCAGCTGGAATTGCTGCTGCGGTTGCTGCGGCTGAATCTGGTTTGAAAGTGATTCTAGTAGAAAAGTATGGTTTTACAGGAGGGTTAGCAACAAGCGCTATGGTGGGGACGATTTGTGGATTGTATTATCGAAGTGAAGATAATACACAAACACCAAAGTTTGCAGTTCATGGGTTTGCAAGAAAATTTTCTAAGGCGGTAATGATTAATAGTAAGGCTCATCCTGAATCTTTTGCTAAAGGTTTGCATTTTATTCCTTATCAACCCAGTGTGTTTCATCAGCAAGCAGCACTAGAACTTAATAAATCAGGTGTTCAGTTGATTTTACATACATCATTGGTAGGATTAAAAATCAAAGAAGGACAAATTGATGAATTGATGCTAAATGCAATAGACAGTGTATTTAGTATAAAAGCTAAGGCGGTGATTGATTGCAGTGGAAATGCACAAGTTGCCATGTTAGCTGATATTGATATGATCAAACAACCTCAGTATCAATCAGGAGCATTTGTTTTTAAGGTAAGTGGTTTGCCAATAATGGAACCACGTGTATTGGCTTTAAATTTAATTCGCTGGATTAAATATGGAGTTGAGCGAAGTGATTTAGACTCAAAATGTGAACGACTGTCTATCGTGCCTGGCACCGTTAATAACGGGATAGGGTTGTTAAAATTAAGCATGTCCGAATGTTTTATGGCAGATGCGGTTCGACTATCTGAATATGAATTAGAAATGCGTTCGCTTAGCGTGAAAATAATAAAATGTCTCTCTAAATTAGATCCTTTATTAAAAGAGTTGAATATTATCTCAATGGCAACACAATTAGGCATACGAACAGGCCCAAGACATGAAGGAATTACAGTCTTGGAAGAGAAACATGTTATGGCTTGTGCTAAACCAGATGATGGCGTAGCAATAGGTGCTTGGCCAATTGAATATTGGGGGGAGGGACGTAAACCTGAGATGAGTTATTTTAAGGTGAATGATTATTATCTGATTCCTGCCGGTGCTTTAGTTTCAAAGCATCTAAATAATCTTTTTTTTGGGGGTAGAACAATCTCAGCCACTGAGCGAGCAATTGCCTCAGCAAGAGTCATTGGAACATGTTTGAGTACAGGGTATGCAGCAGGGGTTTTAGCAGCAGAATTTGCACGAGAAGGACTATGGCAAACAGCAATAGAGAAAATTAGTGCTAAACAGGTTTTTGCAGAGGCAGCATAATGGATTCTACTTATCAATTACTAAGAGTTGCAGCGCAAACATGGCCCGAACATCTTGCTGTTATTGATGGTGAAGAAAAATTGAGTTATCAGCAATTATTTCAACAAGCTGAGTTGCTAAAAAATGAATTATTAGATAATGGTTTGGCTCAAGGTATGGGGCTTGCTGTTATGGGTCGGAATAGCAGCGCATTTATCGTTGCTATGTTTGCGGGCATAGCTTGTGGAGCAACCGTTTTGCCACTTTCTCATCAGTTAAAACAATCTGAGATTGATCATGTATTGTCTGATACGCAGTTACATGCAGTACTTGATGACCAATCAGGATTAAAGCCAGTTGAAGGGAAGGTAGTAACAATAAATGTTTTTCAACATACTTTACGATTAGTCTGGACAGGTGTTTCGTTTGAAAGCCCCATCACACCTTTAAATGATGCCGCTTTTATTAGGTATACATCGGGTACAACCGGTTCAAGTAAAGGTGTTGTTTTAACACATAAAAGTATTGCTAAACGGGTAGAAATAGCTCAAGCTGCATTGAATTTGACATCTGATGACGCGGTGTTGTGGGTGTTGTCTATGGCTTTTCATTTTTTAGTGACTATTTTGGTTTATATTCGTTCTGGAGCCAAAATTATTCTTTGTAGAGATTTACTAGCACAAACAATTATTAATGATGCTAATAAATATAAAGCAAGTTTTTTGTACGCTTCACCTATGCATTTTCGTTTGTTAGCAGCTGATTCTTCTGGAAAAACCATGGAGTCACTTAAAGTTGCGATTTCTACTTCATCAGGGATTCCAATTAATATCGCGGATGCTTTTAACAATAGATTTAACCTTCCTATCACCCAGGCTTATGGCATTATTGAAGCCGGTTTGCCCTTAATAGATAATTTATCAGAAAATGTAGAAACAGAAAGCGTAGGGCATCCGGTTTCTGGTTTTTTAGTCTCTATTTTTGATGATAACAAACAACAATTAGTGGAAGGTGAAATAGGTCATCTTGCTATAACGGGCGCAGGTATGTTTGACGCTTATTTAAAACCTTGGCAAACAGCAGAACAAGTGATGGGTAATGGCTGGTTTATGACCGGTGATCTAGCGAAATTTGAAAAGGATGGCCGGATTACAATTTGCGGACGCGAAAAAACCATGATTAATGTATCAGGGAATAAAGTTTTTCCAGAAGAAGTTGAAGTTGTTTTGAATAGTCATGAAAATATTTTAGAAGCACATGTTTTTGGGCATAGCCACCCTCTAATGGGTGAAATTGTATGTGCTGACGTGAGAATTAAAGAAAATACCGAACTGGACGTTGAAAATATTTTAAAGTTTTGTCGACATCAATTATCTTATTATAAAGTTCCTCAACAGTTAAATCAGGTTGCTAAGATTGTGCATACTCAGAGTGGCAAGATTAAAAGAATTGATTAATGTTTAGATTGGGTTGTGTGGCAGGTATAATGTTCATAATATTGCCCT
>CAZZIX010000088.1:1673-9401 GCA_964654345.1 uncultured Methylomarinum sp. | reverse complement strand
CTGTGAGCGCTATGGTGAAGTTTTTAACCCAAAAGCACAAAACTTTCGCCTACAAAAGCAAGACCCAGCATTAATTCTGGCTGAAAAATATAAAAACTTTTCCCTTCCTGCACCTGCTGGCTATGGTATTGGTGCTGAAAATAATTATTATTTTTCGCATATGCTAAATTGTTTGTACGATTGCCGTTACTGTTTTTTACAAGGTATGTTCCAATCCGCAAATTATGTTTTATTTGTTAACTATGAAGATTATCAATTAGATATTCAAAGAATTTGTAACGAGACGCCTGACGAACCGATTCATTTTTTCTCTGGTTATGATTGTGACAGTTTAGCCTTAGAACCCGTTACAGGTTTTGCGGAACATTTTTTACCTTCTTTTGCTGATATTCCAAATGCCTGGTTAGAATTAAGAACCAAAAGCACCCAAGTAAGAAATTTGCTAAATAGAGAAGCCTTCCCGCGCTGTATTGTTGCATTTAGCTTATCGCCCGATGAGGTAGCCAACAAAGTGGAAGATAAAGCACCTTCTTTGGAACGTCGCCTTGAAGCGATGTGTAAATTGCAAGATCATGGCTGGCAATTAGGCTTAAGATTTGACCCTTTAATCTATCAAACAGCGTATCAACAACAATATGCAGACTTGTTTGAGCAAGTTTTTTCCAAGATTAAAGTAGACACAATTCATTCTGTCAGCTTGGGTGTTTTTAGGTTGCCTGAGAAATATTTTAAGAAACTGCTCAAACTTTATCCTGAGGAAAAATTATTTGCTGGCCCACTTGAAACAACTAAAGGGATGACTGCTTATAAGGCTGAATTAGAACACGAAATGATGCAATATTGTACTGATTTACTATTAACTTATATTCCAAAAGATAAATTTTTCCCATGCACATTTTAACAAGGACGGTATTGGTCACAGGAGCTAGCTCAGGTATTGGACGCGCCATTGCAAAACATTTGTTACATCTCGGCCATACTGTCATTGGCACATCTCGTGATATTAAAAAATTTACTACAGCACACCAAAAATTTAGTTTTATAGAAATTGATTTTTCCCAAGAAGAAACTTTTACTGCCAAAATTAAACAGCTAGAAAAGGATTACCCTGCTTTAGATACTGTGATATTTTCCGCAGGTTATGGACAATTTGGCTCACTTGAACAATTTTCTTTTAATCAGATAGAACAAATGATGATGGTAAACTTTACCAGTCAAGTGTTTATCACACGAACATTGTTACCTAATTTAAAAAGAAAAAAACTTTGTAATTTAATTTATATCGGTTCTGAAGCTGCATTAAAAGGCACCAGAAAAGGCTCAATTTATTGCGCCAGTAAATTCGCATTACGGGGATTTACTCAGGCTTTAAGAGATGAATGTAGCACTAGTTGTGTTCGTGTTTCCTTAATCAACCCAGGCATGGTAAACACAGCCTTTTTCGACACACTAACTTTTCAGCCAGGGGATAACCCAAGCCAAGCACTGCAACCAGAAGATATTGCAGAAACAGTAAGTTACATATTAAATGCTAGTAAATATAGTATCATTGATGAAATCAATCTCAACCCTGCGAATAAAGTGATTAATTTTAAAAAATAATGTTTGCCAGAGCCATTGTCTATTTTTCCTATTTCTTAAAAAGAAATAAACAATACACACAGACCAAACAGTTTTTTTTCAATCTATTGGAAAATCCTGAAAGTAAGATGAAGTCATATTTTGATGCCTTTATGATTTGTCTGGTCATGCTCAGTGTCTTTTTTTTAGTTTATAGCGTTGAACATACTTTGAATGATGCGAGTGAGTGGCTTGAACGGTTCGTCATTTTTGTTTTTATCAGTGAATATTTGTTAAGAGGCTGGTTATATTCTGATACTCATCTCATTATTATTAAAGAATATGAAAAGGCTGACTATTTAAATATTAAATTTAGTTTATTTAAAACACTTAAGCAGATTATTGGCAAAAAACTCAGTTATATTTTTTCTTTTTTTGCAATTATTGATTTATTAGCCATCCTCCCAAGTTATAGACCCTTACGAATACTACGGATTTTGCTTATTTTTCGATTGTTTAAACTGTTCCGTTACTCCAACAGTATTAAAATTTTTTCCGATGTATTAATCAGCAAACGCTTTGAATTAATCACGCTTGCTATCTTTATGGGGTTTCTGGTTTTTATTGCCAGTATCGCAATATATTTATTTGAGAATAATTCTGCCGGAGGGCAAATCAGGCATTTATATGATGCCTTTTACTGGTCGATCGTGACCATTTCTACTGTTGGGTACGGTGATATTACTCCTCAAACCATTGGTGGAAGGTTGGTGACTGTCACACTGATTTTAACTGGACTTGGCGTATTATCTTTCTTTACCTCAATTATTGTCGCGGCATTTAACGACAAAATGGATACCTTACGAGAGAATAGAACCTATTCCGAATTAAGCCGATTTAAAAGCTTTATCATTATTTGCGGTTTTGGTAGAGTCGGTCAAGAAGTTGCTGAGTTATTTAAGAAAGATAAGCAAGACTTTATCATTATAGATAAAGATGAAAAAAAAATTTTAGTAGCCAAACAAAAACAATTTTTGGCCATTCATGATGATGCAGGCAACAACTCTGTTTTAATTAATGCTGGGATTAATAGAGGCGCAACGGCTATTTTATGCGCAACAGGCAATGATATTGCCAATGTTTATATTACTTTAACCAGTCGCCACTTAAATCCAGAGATTACCATTATTTCTAGAGCCAATAGACAGGATTCAGAAAATAAGCTCTATCAAGCAGGTGCAAACGATGTGATACAACCTTTTAAAATAGCAGGCTTATTGGCAGCAGAATATATAGGCCAGCCCGTTGCATTTGAAGCTATTCGAAGTATTTTACATGAGCAGAAACGAATTATAATGGACACCTTACTCGTCAGTTCTAATTCGTTTCTGGAAAATATGAAAATTGATCAGTTAGATCTTGAAAATAGAAAATTAACCTTACTGGGTGTCATCAGTTCTAATATAAAACATAAAAAACACCGTAACCATTATCAAGTGAAAAACCAACATTTTTACTTTAATCCTGAGCAACACTTTGAATTACAAGATCAAGATATTTTAGTCGTATTAGGTAGAAAATATTCCATTGAGTATTTTCAAGATCAAATAAAACAAAGTAGCATCATATTATAATGATAAAAAGAATTGCTGTGTTTGGATACAACCGCTTATCTTTTGATGCAATTTCAAGGCTTGATCAAAAATCACATGATATTCTGATTATTGAAACAGATCCCTCTTTAATTAAACTCGCTCAAGAAAAAGCTTTCAAAACCACATCAATTGATTTTCGTAGTGATGGAGATCTTAAATCAATAGGAATTGGGCAAGACATTGATATTATCTTCTGCTTTCTTCCTAATGATTCAGAAAATGTTTTTTTAACCCTTTCTGCGCGTGCAATTGACCCAAAGCTGAATATTATCGCCGTTGTTGAATCTGCCCAGGCAGCTGAAAAACTCCTTGCAGCGGGAGCAAATAAAATTATTGATCCCTATCAAATTTGTGGTCAAAAAATATATGAACTCATCAAAAAACCCGATATCACACACATTATTGATCACACAGTTTTTGGTCGGCATGATTTGCATATTGCAGAAATTACAATTCCTGAAGGCAGCTCGCTAGATAATACTTACGCAAGTGAACTGATCCAAAATAAAAAGCAGGATTTAGTTATTTTTGGTATCGTTTATAATAAGTTAGGAAAAGTTTTACATTTTACGGTTGGAGAGCAAGACCGTAAGCTCACAGTAGGCGATATAATAGTCGTATTAGGCTCTTCACGGGAAATTAACGCGTTTAAAAAAGAAACATCTCATGTTTGATTTGATTAAGTTTAACCCAAGAATCTGGTTCTTACTTGGCTTTGCCAGTTGTTTTTTAATGCTGGCAGTCGGTGCTTACTTTCAATTTGTTGAAGAAATGGAACCCTGCCCTTTATGTATATCCCAACGGATTGCTATTTTAATCACCGGACTTATTTTTCTAGTTGCAGCTATTCACAACCCTAAAGGTTGTGGTTTAAAAGCTTATTCAATTATAGGAGCAATCACGTCTCTTTGTGGTGCTGCTATATCAATACGCCATGTCTGGATACAAAATTTACCCGCTGATGAAATTCCTGAATGTGGCCCAGGGCTTAGTTATGTATTTGAAAATTTCCCATTACTGGATACCATTAAACTGATGCTAAATGGCACTGGTGATTGTGCAGAAGTATTATGGACTTTTTTAGGGCTGAGTATTCCAGGCTGGACATTGGTTGCCTTTTTAGGGCTAGCTACATTAAGTCTATTACAACAGTGGAATAAACCCAAAATCATTTTATAGGCTATCTAAATGAAACACACCTTACTCGCAAGTCTCCTATTATTTTCCTTTCCAGTGGTTAATGCCTCGGATACATCTTTATTAAAACAAGCTATCAATGGAAACCACCGTTCTGCAGAACATAAAAATCGAGACCAATATAGACACCCTCTACAAACGCTCAACTTTTTTGAAGTAGAACCCGATATGACGGTTGTTGAAATATGGCCAGGTGGAAAAGGCTGGTACACAGAAATACTAGCACCTTATCTTAAAGATAAAGGAAAATTATATGCTGCGCACTTTTCTGCAAATTCTGATATTGCTTATTTCGGCAAAAACTTAAAAAAATTTAAAGAAAAAACCAATGCTCAGCCTGATATTTATAACAAAACAATTATCACAACACTCCAACCGCCAAAAGTAATAGATATAGCCCCTAATGGTTCTGCTGATAGAGTACTAACTTTTCGCAATATTCATAACTGGATGAAAAATGACCAAGCTCACGCAGTGTTTAAAGCAATGTTTAATGCACTAAAACCAGGAGGTATTCTGGGTGTTGTAGAACACCGTGCAATACAAGGGTCTGATCAAGACCCTAAAGCAATCTCAGGCTATGTAAAACAATGTTTTGTTATTACCCTAGCTCAACAAGCAGGCTTTGAACTAGTGAGCCAATCTGAAATCAATGCTAACTCTAAAGACAAAACTATTTACCCAGAAGGTGTATGGACATTACCACCCTCATTACGTTTGAAAGATCAGGGTAAAGAAAAATATTTATCTATTGGTGAAAGTGACCGTATGACCCTTAAATTTAGAAAACCCTAATATTATAGTTGCCAGCTAACAGACTTTATACACAATTGAAATAGTTTTTTTACAAAAATTTATTAAAAAATAAAAAAACCTTATTGACTTTAGTAAGCTATTGATAATAAACATATAATTTTTATGTATCAAAATTGTTCAATCTAACTTAAATCCAATAACACCGGGTCTTAAGCACTTTTTTAAAGCGTTAGTTCACAGAGTTATCCACAGGTTTTGTGGGTAACTCTGTAAGTCCAATAGAGACTAGTCTTTCCCACTTTTTCTCAAAAACAAAAATAATTAATGGTTAGTTCACCAAAAAAAAATTCGTTAATTATTAGCGTTGCTATCCCCATCCCTTTAAATTGTCTATTTGACTATTTAGTACCCAATCATTTTATAAACAACCCACTACAAACAGGGACTCGCGTTGTAGTTCCTTTTGGAAAAACTAAAAAAGTTGGGTTTGTGATAGAAAATAGTAAATCCAGCGATATAAATATTGATCGTTTAAAACAAATAATTGAGGTTTTAGATGAGTCACCATTAATTGGAAACAAAGATATTCAACTGCTTCAATGGGCTAGTAATTACTACCATTATCCTTTAGGGGAAGTTTTTAGTGCAGCATTCCCTGTTTCATTAAGAAAAGGAAAACAAGCAAAACTTGCGGAAGAAAAACACTACTTTTTATCTGATAAAGGCAAATTGTTAAACTCAGAACAACTAAAACGCTCACCCAAACAAAAACAGTTGTTTGAATTTTTTCAATCCCAAAGCAAAAGTTTATCAGCACATGAAATAAGCGAATGGAATAAAAACTGGCACCCTGCTGTTAAAGCACTCTTTGATAAAGACCTTATTTCAATAGAATTAAAAACTAAATCCTTAATTAAAAACATATCTGACCCTGAATCACCTTTAGCTCCTAATGAACAACAATTACTAGCAATTAATGAATTAACTAAAAAATTAGGTCACTTTTCTGTTTCTTTATTAGAAGGTGTAACGGGAAGTGGAAAGACCGAAGTCTATATGCAAGTCATTCAACAAGTGCTTGATCGTGGACAACAAGTTATTGTATTGCTCCCGGAAATAACTTTAACGCCTCAATTAGAAAATCGCTTTAAACAACGATTTTCAGTGGGGTTATCAATATCACACTCAAAACTCACCGAAACTCAGAGGCACACCGCCTGGCTTGAAATGCAACAAGGGCATAGCTCAATACTTTTAGGCACTCGTTCTGCTTTATTTACGCCTTTAAAAAAACTAGGGCTAATTATTTTAGATGAAGAACATGATAGTTCTTTTAAGCAACAAGAAGGGTTTCGCTTTTCAGCTAGAGACTTGGCTATAATCAGAGCAAAAATTTTCAATGTACCCATTATATTAGGCACTGCAACACCTTCATTAGAATCAATGCATAATGCTGAGAAAAAACGCTATGAGTTATTACATTTATCAGAAAGGGCAGGGGTAGCCATTAAGCCTAAGTTTTTACTGTTTGATATTCGTAACAAAAAATTACAGGATGGCCTTTCTGAGCCTTTAATTACTCATATTAAAAAAACATTAGCTAAAAAAGAACAAGTTTTACTCTTTCTGAATCGTCGAGGATTTGCCCCCGTACAAATTTGTCACACTTGTGCCTGGGTTGCCCGTTGTAATCATTGCGATACTTGTTTGGTTATACACTATGCAGAAAAAGTTCTTCGCTGTCATCACTGTGGTTATCAACAAAGTTTATTAAATCAATGTCCCTCTTGTAAGGCTGGAGAACTTAAACCACTAGGTTTAGGTACAGAACGCATAGAACAAGGTTTGCAAACACTATTTCCTAAACAAAATATCGTTCGGCTTGATAGAGATACTACCCAACGAAAAGGATCGCTAGAAAAATATCTGGAAAAAATTAATCAAGGCGAGATGGATATTATTCTAGGGACACAAATGTTAGCTAAAGGCCATCATTTTCCCAATGTAACGTTAGTTGCCATTTTGGATGTAGATAGTGGCTTATTTAGTATTGACTTTCATGCCACTGAAAAACTCGCTCAATTAATCACCCAAGTTGCTGGTAGGGCAGGGCGAGCTGAGAAACCGGGTAAAGTAATATTACAAACCAGACAACCAAACCATCCTTTATTAACTGTATTACTTAAAGAAGGCTACAATAAATTTGCAAAAACTGCATTAGCAGAAAGAAGGCAAGCCTCTTTACCACCCTTCAGCTTTCAAGCACTTTTAAGAGTTTATGCATCAAACCCGGCTGATCCTCAAGTTTTTTTGAAAGCCGTTTGCACAACCATTCAACAAATTAATAACAATACGCTCATACTGGGCCCTGTTTCAGCACCTATGGCAAAACGTGCAGGCTATTACCATTTTCAGCTTTTACTACAAAATACACATCGGAAACGACTACAAACTTTGTTAGATCAATTAATACCCCAACTCTATAAGATTAAAGAAGGTAAAAAAGTACGCTGGTCAATTGATATTGATCCTGTTGATTTATACTAAGATAAAATTAACA
>CAZZIX010000088.1:0-1573 GCA_964654345.1 uncultured Methylomarinum sp. | reverse complement strand
AAAATAGAAAATAACATCTTTAATAAAAGCAAAATAAAAATATAAGCAATTGTTATTTAAAGTATTTTATAATATTTAAACCATTGTCAACTAAAATACTTTCAAAGTAAAACAATGTGGGTTAGAATTTCCCTTCAAACAAAAAAAATAATAATTTTGAGGTATTCTAATGTTAAAAATTAAGCTAGTTATACTATTTTTAAGTAGCCTTTTTTTTCTGTCAACACCCGTAGTTGCAGAAGAATTATCCTGCCCTGACGGTGGTGCTGCAATGCAAATTCAGTATGGAAACGTTGTTAATTGCTCAATTGAAAGTGCAGGTGACCTTGACGTTTTTGCCATTTCAGCCACTGAAGGTGATTTTATTAGTGCCAATGTAAATTATACTGGTAATGATGATTGTACTATCCTTCAGCTACAGTTAAGAGGCCTAGATGATAAAAACCAACAGTTAGCTAAAAGTACTGCTGGAGCATGTAGTGGGACTAGAATAGAATTCACCGTAGCTAAAACCGATATACATACAATTACAATTGCTGATTTACGCAACTCACAAACGGGCGAATACCAAGTAGAATTTCAATGCTTATCCGGCCCATGTACTAAACTAGCGTTATTACCTAAACAAGAATGTACCGCAACATATGATGGATCAGAACTTATAGTCCCTTACATTGAATTTGGATCAAAAGTATTTTTCGCAAATTTTAATTTAATTTCTAGCAACCCTATTCAGCTTCAAATCATTGAAGGCCGTGAAAAATAATCTCTTAATTCTAATACAAATCACATGACAAACGCGTGATTATTAAGTGTCATAAACCTTGGTATTTGTATTTTTGGTGGCCGACCAAACAATAAGGTAGCTGAAAATGTTAGGTTAACGATAAAATCGTTAGCTTAACCTACTTGAGTTGACGATTTTTTATTAATTTTGTAGTAAAAAAAATGAGTAAGTACTTTAGCTTATCTTCATTTTTAATCACACCCTATAACATGGATTTGATTAGTTTTTACTAAGTAGATATACTTTTCAATTACTAATTTCCCAATTTATTCTAGAGAGAAAAAAATGAAAAAATTAATTATGGTAGCAGTAATGCTGTTACTTAGCTTTACTAGCAATTTAGTTTTAGCCCGTGAAGATGTCTCTGAATTTTCAATTGAAAATGTTATGTCTCTGGAGCAAGCTAAAGAAAAACTGGGGGCGGAAGTACGCTTTTACTTCGGTAATCAAAAACATGGAAAAATATTAAAAAACTGGGGCGAGGTAAGCACTAACAAAAAGACTAATGCTTTTTTAAAATCTGATGAAGAAGCTTGTACTCAGGCGTTTTTATCTGCATTAATTACATTAAGTAAGCGTGCAATAAAAGAAGGTGGAAATGCGGTCATCAAGATTAAGTCTAATTACAAAAGTAAAGAATTTGATAGTGCCACATCCTACCAATGTGGTGCTGGTAACGTGCTTGCTGGCGTTGCTTTAAAGGGGACTATTGTTAAATTACCTTAGTTATTTGGCATTGTTAAATTAATATAGTTTTGATATTCTGTTGTTTTTCTCTGAGAGAAT
>CAZZIX010000087.1:4615-9406 GCA_964654345.1 uncultured Methylomarinum sp. | reverse complement strand
CTCCCATCACTTTCCATGCCTTGTTATAGTCAAGACAAAAAATATATAAATCGCGATCAACAAATTTCCCATCGACTTTATTAAAAGCTTCATAGGCAATATCACGACCATTAGCCTCAAGATATATCATGGCCCAATCAAATAAAGCTTTGGCTTCCTCTTTGGTTGCCAGCTTGTTTATAGTTATTTGAGTGAACTTAGATTCTTCTATTGACTTTGCCTGACTATTGACAGGCATAGAAACAATAGTCAAAAAAAATATTTTCAGTAAAAATGCTTTTTTATTAAACATAATGAATTTCTGTTTTTAAACTTGATTTTTGTTTAGTAGCCTAATGATTCACCTACAATATCTCTCACCAGATTAAGGATGAACATATCGTTAAAACCATGCCAATCACCATATTTATCACGCATCGGGTAGTAAACGGCATCAAAATATTGGCTCATTTGATCTGTACGTACCCCTGGAGTCCCTGATTGTTGAATCGCTTTTCTTGCAAGGCGACGTCCCTCTTCCATCATGTCACGCCAGTCAATCAAATCTTGTTTAACACCATAATCAAAATGTGAAGGAATAAACGTATCAAAATCAATAGCAATAACCCTGTTCATGGCTTTTAGATAACCCGGCGCATATTTATCAGGAACGCCCACGGGCTGTACTGTTTTTACAAAACCAAGATCTGCTGTAAAAACCAGCCTTTCCGAAGGAAAGTGAAACGCGTAAAGTGTATCTGTGTGTGAAAGTCCAAGATAGAGTGCATGTATCTCAACACCTCCTATATTTAAAACAGTATCCCCAGAAATATACCGTGTGGGTTCAAGAACCCTTTTATGTTCTACATCATCCCAATATCTGGGATTTTTTTCATGCGCGATAATATGTTCAGGGGCTAGCTTTGCACCACCACTGGTATGGTCGAGATGATAATGTGAATAGATAAGTGTATGTACCTTTTGACCAGGGAAGTGATGCTCTAGCTCCTTTTTTAATGCAGTAGACATATCAGGGTTCATAGGATCAATAACAACCAATCCCTCGTTTGTTTTAATAACTACATTGCGATACCAGTTTCATCTAAAGGTGTATATTTTTTCTGTTATTTGTTCAAATTTAGTACCATCAATTCCAGTCCCATGAAAATAGGGATCAACTGTTTTCATTACAGTTTTAAGTACAAAATCTGTACAGCCACTTGTAGTGATAACTGACGCTACAATCATAAGTATTGTGAATATTCTTTTTTTCATCATAGTTCCCTAAGTAAATAAATTATGTTTGTGACTGTTGGGCTGGATAAATTTCTTTCTTTTGTAGTAGCTTCCAGATTGAAATGAGGTGGAACCACAACCAAAGAGGTGCAGGCAAAAAGACTGCGTACATCATGCTTCCATGAGGTGTTATATCCCCTAATATCGCTAATGAAAGTGTAGTAGCAACAACTAATATATCTAACAGACCAAATAAGTTGGCAAACCACGTACGCCTGATTGCATCAATATCGTTTTCCATTGAAAAAGCGGCAATAAGCCCAAAAAAACCGGCAGCAATATGCGTCCACCCATCAACAATACCGAATACTAATGGCATATTTCCCAGACTGGCCTGCGTTAAAAATGATGCACCAAAAAAAACTCTAATTCCTTGCATTAAGAGTAATTGCTGCTGATTTAAACTGAGAACTATTTTTTTTACTATTGATACACCTAGTAACAGAAACCCCACTATGCCTACCGCAGCAAAGATAATGGTTAAAAACAATATTCCAGAAATATCTTCTGGAAAAAGACTTTTTGTTGAAAGTCCTAAATGAAGCAGTACAAGCCACGCTAATAACCCGACTCCCATTCCAAAGTGAAACTTATTATTGTTACTGAGTGAATGCACCCAGAGCGTGTAGATGATCATGAGTAGGTCTAGCCCAACCATAAACCAGTTTGACATTATTAATGACATTTCAGTAATTCCTCTGTTTGTAAAAATAACGTATAGTATCCACTTTATAGAAAGAGGTATCTATGGCTAATTCAACTGAATATATTGCAGAAACAACTGAATTTAACGTAGAAAATAATGTTTTTAGTGAAACATTGAGGTGTATGAAAATAACGGGTAGTTTACTGCTTAATGAGGATTATTCACCACCATGGGCTGTTTCAATACCTGATAAAAAAGAACTTGCCGAAAGTCTGCAAAGTAAAAAAAATGTTCATATCGCTGCTTTTCATCTGGTACGGAGAGGTTACATTGAAATTGAATTAGAAAATGGAAACAAAGAGCTTGTCCGTGAAGGTGAAATGGCGATTTGTTTTGGGGGCACTGTTCATACACTATTCCAAGGAACAAGCAGACCCGCATGTTCCTTTAAAGACATTATGCAAGGTGGTCAGAATGCTTTTGAACCTACAGAAGAAAACTATGCACAGTCCACCTCATTATTATGTGGTATTTTTATGTTGCACGATACAAGGCTTAATCCACTTTTTGGAGCTTTACCCCCTTTGCTAAAAATAACCTCAGGACGAGGTATGCATTATTCATCCTCTACTACCGGAAATATTATCAACTTATTATTAACGGAAATGGATCAACCATCGTTTGCGCATGATTATGTGGTAGAACGCTATCTAGAATTATTATGTGTCAAGTCCATTCATTCATATATTGAATCAGCACCTTCTGGAGAAACGGGTTGGCTCCATGCAATAAAAGACCCTAAAATGGCATGTGTGATTACAGCAATACATTCGCAACCTGCATTCCTTTGGTCAGTCAAAGAGTTGGCTAGCCTTATCTCTTTATCCCCTTCAAGATTTGCTGTACGATTTACGGAAACCATGGGAATAACACCAATGATTTATGTCACAAGGTGGCGAATGTATTTGGCAAGTAAGTTACTGAAGGATACCATATTAGGTCTTGAACAAATTTCCGCCCAGGTTGGGTACGAAAATGTTGCTGCTTTTAGCCGTGCTTTCAAACGCAATGTTGGTTCCTCGCCAGGGGTATGGCGAGCTGATAACCTTACTAGACCGTGATTCTGTGTTACGAAAACCGTTGAGTGGCTTGCTATGTGCCAGTTTTAGTGCCTTACTATCAATAAAAATCAACTCGCTATAAAATCCGCATCTGTGACCGCGCAAAGTATAGTAAGAAATTTAGGTATCAAATTTATACTTACTTTCATCAAAAATTGGGAATATACTTTCTCTTATCAGTTTCATTGGTTTAAGGGCACCTCTATTAACTAGTGGAAGTGATAAAAATGGTTGTATTTAATGAATCAAGTGACTTTTTTAACCAGGATTTAGCCGAGGAAATTTATGAACATAATTAAAATAATGACACTCCTTACCTTTGTAACTTTTAGTACTAATATTTTTGCTTATGGAAGTGGGAGTAGTAGTAAAAAAGCGTGTGCAAAACCCGATCTTAGCCAATTTACACCACCCCATTTATCTGTTGTAGCTCCCGAATCCGAGTTTTCATTTGTAGCCTCAGCAGCAACTAATCCAAAAACGATTGAAGTGAGTATGAAAAAACAAGTTGTTGAAACTAACATTGAAAAAATAAGTGGAGGATATTCTGTTACCGGGAACTTACCTGCTTCTTTAGAAGGGGCTTATGTAAGAGTTAATATTAAAGCTAAAGGCACAAATAATTGTCCAGAAAATGATGGCTGGTTATTGAAAATTGAACAATAATTTACCTTAGAACCTGTTCAAGATCTACTGCACCACTGACAGTGGTTTGTAATGATCTTGAACAGATTCTTAGAAAATAATAATAATTGATATTTTTTCCTTATTCAATTAAATCAATAGCGCGATCTAACTCTTCTTTATCATGATAAAAGTGTGGGGAAAACCGGATGCCCCCACCTCTTAAAGCACATACAACCCCATTATTTTGTAAATGTTTGTAAAGCTGGTTATTCTCAATAGTTGTATGTTCAAATAACACAATACCTGATTTGAATTTAGCTTGAGGGTTGTTTAATAAATTTAGTTGTGAATGACTTTTGATTTTATCTGTTAAATAATTTGCGTTTTCAAGAATATCCGCTTCAATTTTGTCCATTCCTATTTCTAGTAATAAAGATAAACTGGCCGACCAAGCATGAATTCCAAGCATATTGGGGCTGCCACATTCAAATCGTTGAGCGGTTGGATGTATTTCCCAAGGTTTATTTTCGTAATTATGGATGTTGGCCATCATATGCCAGCCATATTGAGTTAAATTAAGTTTAGATCGTGACTCTGGGTTAGTATAAAAAACACCCAAACCCTCAGGGCCAAACATCCATTTATGACCGTCAGCCATGACAAAATCAGCCTGATAAGTTTGTACATCAAATTCAACTGCGCCTAAGCTTTGAATGGCATCAATACAAAATAAAATATCGTTATCTTTACAGAACTGCCCTATTTTTTCTAAATCAACTCGTAGGCCTGAGGCAAATTGGATTGAACTAATACTAAGTAAACGAGTATTTGAATCAACCAGAGAAAATAAAGCCTCTTCAGGAGAAGGCTTTGATAGTAGGTCGGCCTGTCTGAGTTCTACGCCTTGGTTTGACAACGATTCCCATGGTATTCGATTAGAAGGGAACTCTTCATTGCTACTGACTATATTATCCCCTTTTTTCCAGGCTAAACCATAAGCAACAAATGAAAGTGCCTCGGATGTGTTTTTGACCAGTGCTATATCATCAGAAGAAGGAGCATTAAGTAAGTTTTTTAATTGATGGCGAATTGTTTTTTCTTTTTTTAACCAGTCTAAATAAT
>CAZZIX010000087.1:0-4515 GCA_964654345.1 uncultured Methylomarinum sp. | reverse complement strand
ATTTTAAGAGGTTTAAAGTGGATATAGCTTCCTTAGTCGGTTTTTTATTAGGTATTGGTATCATCGTAGCTGCAATCGCTACCGGTGGTGATGTTATGTTGTTTGTTAATGTACCTTCATTATTGATTGTTATTGGTGGAACATTCGGCGTTAGTTTAATGAGGATTCCATTATCTGACTTTTTACGCTCCTTTGGGATTTTAGGTAAAACTTTTTTTAATAAAAAAGAAGACCCTAATGTATTGATTGAAGATGCTGTCAGATTAGCTGATGTTGCTAGAAAAAATGGTTTACTTGCACTAGAAGGTGAAGAGATTTCTAATCCATTTATGAAAAAAGGAATCAGTTTATGTGTAGATGGACATGAACCGGCCTTTGTAAAGAAAATGATGGAACAAGAAATTAGCTTAATGGTGAGTAGAAACGAAATTGGTCAAGATATGTGGAAAGGAGTGGGTGATTTAGCGCCAGCTATGGGTATGATCGGAACGTTAGTTGGGTTAGTGCAAATGCTGGCTAATATGTCAGACCCTGCCAGTATTGGTCCTGCAATGGCGGTCGCTTTATTAACAACACTATATGGAGCAATGGTAGCTAACTGTTTTGCATTGCCGATGGTTGACAAATTAGCCTATGTTTTAAATTACGAAAAAGCAAATAAGCTATTAGTTGTGGATACTATTTCTGGGATTCAAGAAGGAATTAACCCAAAGGTATTAGAATCGCTATTAAATTCTTATATTTCAGAGAAAAAACGTAAAACAGCAGATGAGGATTAATTATCATGGCTGAAGAATGTCCTAAATGTCCCCCAGCTGGCGCACCGCTATGGTTAGCAACGTTTGCTGATTTAATGTCGTTATTGATGTGTTTTTTTGTATTATTATTGTCATTTGCGACAATGGATGCGGCTAAATTTAAAAAACTGTCAATTTCTTTGGAAAATGCATTCGGTGTACAAAGGGATATTCCGGCGACTGAAATACCAATGGGAACGAGCATTATCGCGCAGCACTTTTCTCCAGCTCAAACAACACCTACACCTATAGAAGAAGTTAAACAAACAACGAATCAGACGTCTACAAAGCTTGATTTTAGTGTTGAAGAACTAGAAGAAGTAAAAAAGACAATACTTGAAACCAAAATCGCTGAAATAGAAAGTCAGGCTGACATTATTAAAGAATCATTAAAGAAAGAGATTAATAAAGGACTGGTTACTGTAGAAACGGATAAGTTGAAAATTATTATCCGTATTAATGAAAAAGGATCTTTTCCATCAGGAACCGCGATTCTTAAAGCGGGGTTTGAGCCCGTCATGAAAAAAATTACAATGGCAGTCAAAGGGACTAAAGGAACAATACATGTAGCAGGCCATACAGATAATATACCGATCAAGACGGACTGGTATAGATCAAACTGGGAGTTGGCGGCTTCTCGATCAGTGACTGTAGCTCATTATATGATGGCTAAAAGAAGGATTGACCCAACAAGAATTGTGGTTGAAGGCTATGCAAATACAAAGCCGTTAACAACGAATACTACGGCTAAAAAACGTGCAAAAAACAGACGGGTAGAGATTATAATTGCACAAGATGACCCAACTTTATTACTTAAACTTGAAGAGGTTAGCAAAATTATTCAAGAAGACAAATTAAAAATGTGACAAAATAGCATCTGACCAAATTTGTTAGCAAATTAACTCTCCTAATTGGGTGTGGTTAAAAGTGAAGTAAGCATGGACATATGTAGATTGCCGTCTCTTTGGCAACCCAACAAACGGTATGCTAAAAATGTTAGGTTAACCTACGCGAGAGTGGGTGAGCTGCTGCTTAAAGAAAAAAGATAAATACTTTAGCTTTACTTCACTTTTAATCGCACCACTCCGAATTCGGATAAATCGTGTAGGTATACAAACCGTGGACAAATCGAATATTGCAGTAACTGAAGACAGACGGCGTTTTTTTCGGATTGACGATGAAGTTAATCTTTATTTTAAAGTCGTGGATAAACAGACTGTGTTCTCTGCAAGTCAGGTGACTAATGATTTATTAGATAATTGTTCTCTTGTAACCGGTTTGGATGTGCTAGACCAGGAAGCGCGGTTAGTGATGCAATTGATTGAGAAGAGCAACCCGGATGTTGCAGAATATTTAAAAATTATAGATACCAAAATAAATCTAATTGCACAGGAAACGATGAGACAAGGACATGAAGTCTCTGATAGTAATATTCGCAATGCAAATATAAGCGCATCAGGCGTTGCATTTGAGAGTGTTACAAAGGTTAAAGAAGGTGAGTTTCTGGAAATAAGGTTATTATTAACCTCCTGTTTTGCTGTGATTGTTATTTATGGAAAAGTTATCTATTGCAATAAAAGTGTGAATAATGATGAGTCAATGCCTTTTCAAATAGGACTTGATTATATTAACTTGAAGGATCATGACCGTGAAGTGTTAATTAAACATGTTGTGAAAAGGCAAATGCAACAAATTCGTGAACAAAAACAAAACTGAGAACAATAACCCAATTGTTTCATCAAGTCAGAAAAAAATTCTAGTCATTTTAGCGGACGGTCAATTTCATTCAGGAACTGAGTTAGCTGAAAAAATAGGCATAAGCCGCTCTGCAATCTGCAAACAGCTCAATAATTTAACGGAACAACTGGGGTTAGAATTTAACGCTATTTCCGGAAAAGGTTATTGCCTAAAGCATCCCTTGCAATTATTGTCCGAAACGGAAATAAATTCATATTTAAACCCAAAAGTTTGCTGTTTAATAAAGCAACTAGAAATTCACCATAGCATTAATTCAACGAACAGTTATTTAAGTGATAAAGCTCAGTTAAATACAACAGAAATAACAAATAATAGCGGTATTGTTTGTCTGGCAGAATATCAGACAGCAGGACGAGGGCGAAGAGGTCGGGATTGGGTTTCGCCGTTTGGTAGTAATATTTATTTATCTATTCTTTGGAACTTTCAAAATGGTGCAGCTTCAATCAATGGTTTGAGTTTGGCTATTGGTGTTGCTGTTATTCGAGCATTAAATGACCTTGGTATTGATAATATTGGTTTAAAGTGGCCTAATGATATTTATTGGCAAGGAAAAAAATTAGCTGGCATATTAATTGAAGTTTCTGGTGAGGTGGGGGGGGCGTGTAATGCTGTTGTTGGCTTAGGGTTAAATTTATATGTACCCGAAGAAAAGGCTAAATCAATTACACAAGATTGGGTGGATTTAAGTCAAATTATTTCAGAAAATCCTGCAACAATAAGAAATAAATTGACAGCAACTTTGTTAAACTACCTTATGCCGACGATTGCAAATTTTGAAAAGGATACCCTGGAAAGTTATATAAAGGAATGGCGATATTTAGATTGTATGAAGGGTAAGGAAGTTAATCTATTCATGGGAAAACAGGTTTATATAGGTGTGGTAAAGGGAATTGATAATAATGGTTTATTATTGTTAGCCAATGACCAAGGTGAACTTAAAACATTTGCTTCTGGCGAAGTCAGCTTTCGGCAGTCATGAACATATTGATTGATATTGGTAATACTCGTATAAAATGGTGTATTGATAGCAACGGGAATATTGGAAAGAGTCAAGCCATTGGCTACAAAAAGAATGATTTTATAAGTTATCTTCAACGTAGTTGGCAACAACTAACACGACCTCAAATTATTGCTATTTCATCCGTTAGTGAACAACAAGTTTCATTGGAAATTATTGCCTTAGCAAAAAAAAACTGGCCTGGAATTAAAGTTCTGATGGCCAAATCATCATCTTATGCTCTGTCGGTAACAAATGCTTATTCACAGCCCGAAAATCTTGGTGTTGATCGGTGGATGGGGTTAATTGCTTTACGGCATTATTATCCTGGAAATAGCTGTATAGTTGGCTGTGGAACGGCAATAACAATTGATAATCTGGATAAAGACGGACATCATTTAGGCGGGTTAATTAGCCCTGGAATACAATTGATGAAGGAATCTTTATTTCAAGGGACAGAAAACTTGTCATTTATTGAAAAGAATTACCCTGTTGGGCTTTCTAATGCAACTGAGCCTGCTATATTTTCTGGTATATTATCTGCAGCAGCAGGATTAATTGAAAAATCAATTAGAAATCTTTGTCTGTGTGACACACTTATTTTAACGGGGGGTGATGCTGAATTACTTGCCAAGTATCTTGATTATGAATCAATTATTGAACCTGATTTTGTTCTTAAAGGCTTATCTTTGTATTGTAGAGGAGAAAACGTAATATGAAGATTCTTGTTTTACTGGCTCTGTTGGTAAATATTATTTTCTTTTTATGGGAATGTAATTCAGAACACTCGCCTTCTTCAAATTATCAAGCCGACCCTAATGCCCCTAAACAAATTTTATTGCAAAGTGAAGCTCCTAAAGAAAAAGGGGAAAAAAGTGTAGCCAATGCTAAAAAGAAAAAGGATGAAAAGTTACCACCTGTATTGACTTCAAAGACGTCCACAAATAAAACAAGTACTGACGA
>CAZZIX010000086.1:0-9470 GCA_964654345.1 uncultured Methylomarinum sp. | reverse complement strand
GATTTATGTGGCGTACTTTGTATGCGACGATTTTATTTATATTTTCCTGGAATGAGCTGGGACGATTTTTTTGTTCATGTTAATGCAGCATCCATTGGTGTCATGGCTTTTTCTGCCATTATGCTTACCACTTTTTTTTATGGCAGAATCTGGTGTGGATATTTATGTCCTGTAGGTGGACTGGCTGAATTAGGTTCGCGAATGATGAATGATCGCTGGAAAATTGAATTCCGTTCATTGTCTCAAGTTCAAATCCGTTACGGTTATTTTGGATTCTTTTTAGTCGCCATGCCAGCCTTAGGTATTAGTGCTTGTACTTTATGTAATTTTATTACTATCCCTCGATTGGTTGAAGCGTTAAGTGGAGAATATCGAGGAATGGTATATCTGGTTTCCAGTGTCGGGCTGGTTAATCTAGGGTTGCTATTAATACTTGGTTTCTTTGCCAGTAAAGGTCGAGCTTATTGCCAGTTTATGTGTCCAATAGGGGCGGCGGATGGGCTAGTTAATAGACTAGGAGCAAAACTTAAATTTACCCGCAGAATTCGTATTGAAAAAGAGCGCTGCACAGGCTGTAATGTTTGCGCTAGAGACTGTATGTGTGGTGCCATCACCATGGTCGATAAAATTGCAGTGATTGACCAATTATCTTGCATGTCATGTCATGAATGTGTTGATGTCTGTGACTGGAATGCCTTGCAATGGACAACGGTACAAGATAATTCAGAACCCAAAAGAATTAAAAAAGGGGTGGAAATTCATCCTCAACCTGATTGGCAAGTACTGACTTTTACACCCAATAAAGCGGATGCTCAAGCTGCAACTTATAAGCCACATAGTTGGGCAAGAATGGTTAATGCTTTTATTTTATTATCAGTATTGTCTGTGGTAATAGTTGGCTCATTTGTTTTATAAAAATGGTGATTGGGCTGCCGTCTCTTTGGCAACCCAACAAATAAATATTAATAAATGTTGGGTTAACGATAGTGCTGTTAGGCCAACCTACTGAAACCCTATATGTTAAAAGTCTTTTTAATTTTTTTTAGTCTTTTTATACTCTCTCCTGGACAATCTGCACCACGGTATAGTGACCCAGATGGTTGTATGTCTTGCCATGCAATAGAAGGGCTTTCATTTATTGATGAGAAAGGCGTCACACGCAGTACTTCAATTGATCGTAGTCATTATTACAGTTCATTACATGGAAGCGTGCCTTGTAAAGATTGTCATCGTAAAATTGTTGATTATCCGCATAAAGTAGAAAATGGCTATGCTGACTGTACAGAATCCTGTCATGTAGAAGAACCCTCAGATGGTAAATCTTATACCCATAAACCTATCCATAAGGAAATGGAAAAATCGGTACATAGTGATGGCTGGTTTAAAAAGTTTGCAGGGGGAAATAGATTAGAAGAAATTGAAACAGAACAAGACCCATCCTGTCGTCGTTGTCATAGCAATACGCTATATATTTTGGAATCTCAAATAGAAAATTTTAAGGAAGCATTTGATCATGCAGAAACAGAATGCGGAACCTGTCACGAAGGTAAGGCATGGATGGGACAGTTTGGCGGTCATATATTACGGCGTTTTATTGGTTCTCGCTGGGTAAAAAGTGAAAACAATAAGTTGTGTATAGATTGCCATGGCGATGTTGAAAAGATGCGTGATGTAGAAATTGAAGATCCAGAAACCAAAGAAAAACATCCGCCCAGTGAACGTTTTGTTCATGCGGTAGAAACCTACAAAAAAACATTACATGGTCGATTATTGGTTGCAGGCTCTGAATATGGAGCAGCCTGTCTTGATTGTCATGCACCTTCAGGCTGGAAACATAATATTGGACATTATGAGGATGAAAAATCAGCCAGTCATATTGATGAATTAAAAAATACCTGTGGTCAATCTGATTGTCATGGCTATGCTAAAAAACCGGGTAATACCGGGTTTGTAGAAACAGATATGCATAATATGGCGATGATAAGTGTTGGCAAAGTAGGTAACCCTTTGAAACATGAGTTATTAAAAGCATCTGTCTGGTTTTGGAGTATATGGCCATTTTTGTTGGGAGCTGCTGTGTTAATGGTGGGTAGCCTAATTTGGTGGTTGTTTTATCGACATAATAAAAAAATCATTCCTATTTTTGGTGGTGAACGTTTTGAAAGAGTGATGATTGGTCGTAAACCAAGAAAAAAAAGAATAGTCACAAAGAAACCAGTCGTTCCAAAAGATAGTGGTGAAACTGGGTCTGAAAAAAATAGCACTGATAATAAGGGGGAGTAATATGAGAAAGGGTATATTGATGGTTCTCTGTTTCTACCTAGTAAGTGGATCAATAGTCCATGCAGAAAGTTACTATTTGCAGGCTGTTAAATCGACTGAAATTAGTGCTGAAAAATTACAGAAATCAAGAGATAAAGTTAAAGAACATAAAGACATAAAAGTACAAGATAAGCTTGAAATCCCCCCTTTTCATAAACGAGATAAATGGGAAAAAAATTCATTAAGTTTAACCTTTTGTACCGGTTGCCATTTATCCCCCCCACATACAAAAAACTTGCGAGCTAGAGCTTTTTTAAATATGCATACAGAGTTTATTGCTTGTGAAACGTGTCATCTTCGTCCCGAGAATGTGAAGTTTAACTATCAATGGCTGGATTATCGAAGTAAACAGGCGGTTGAACCGGCAAATGAACTATTTCGACAGTATATTAGTATGGACGATATTCCTAAGAAAGCTGAGGAGAAAGTTAGAAAAACAGATGTAATGGTTAAAATCGTCCCTTTTTATAATAATGAGCTTGCTTTAATTTTACGAGATCATGACTTTGCTCAAAAATCATTAGATGTTTGGAAAGAGGGGGGATTTGAAGAGAAAGTAACTCAACGGGCTAAAATCCATGTCCCATTAAAAGAAAAGGGCCCAGAATGTAAAGCTTGTCATCAAACCGAAGAACCTATGTTAGATTTAAAAGCCTTGGGAGCAAATAAACGGCAGGCGCGAAGCATGCAAAAGCATATTGTTCCGCAGTTTTTTAAACGCTACACAGAAGATGATCAGAAAATCAAAATTGATAGTTTGCTGAAATGATTAAGCAAATAAGTCTTTTTCTATTTGGACTACTTTTTTCCATTGGCGGTTGGTCTGAAGAAATTCAACTTCCTTTTGTAGCCCAGCAAAGTTTATTTAAAGCAGACTTTGATCAACCGACAGCAATTGCATCATCATTAGATGGACGAGTATTTGTATTAGATGGAATGAAAAGTCGAATTGTTATTTTTTCAGCAGAGGGAAAGCAATTATCAACCATTTCTTCTGACGAAAAAATGCCTGACTTTACTAAAGCTGTGGGCTTAACTTGGTCGAAAGGGCAATTATATATAGCAGATACCGTCAATAATCGAATTTTAATACTGACAGATCAAGGACAATTAAATCGTATTATTAATTTGCCGGTTACTGTTCCAGAACGGCATTGGCCAGAACCAGTAGCAGTCAGCGTGGTGAATGAAACTTTAGTCTACAGTGATCGCAAGCATCATCGTTTATGTTTACTTAGACTAGATGAAGATTCGCAAATCAAGCAAAAATGTGTTGGGCAAAGAGGTGAACAGGCAGGAAATTTTCAATTTCCATCTCAGACGGCCATAGATAAAGATGGTTATCTGCATGTAGTGGATGTGATTAATGGGCGCGTACAGGTCTTTAATTCACGAGGACAATATTTTTCTCAAGAAGGTGAATTTGCGGTTGATGTGTTATATCGACCTAATGGAATTGCGATTGATGCTTTAGGTTATCAATATGTTAGTGATGCATACTTAGGCACAATTGCTGTGTTTGAAAAAGGGCGTTATCGTGGTGTACTGAAAGATGTGGAAGGACAAGCTATAAAATTTACTACACCAGTTGGCTTATGGGCAGATACAAAAGGATTGTATGTAGTCGATGCAGCAACAAATAATGCCTATAAATTGCAATTAGGTTATCAAAGTCATACCGAAGAAGCCTTGAAACTATCTCGTCAATCACCAGATATATCCCGTAAGAATTGTGTGGCATGTCATTTTTCCTGGGGGTTTACAGATGATCGTAAACTTCAGGATAAACAAGGTGCTGACCCCGTTGCTTCAATTACTATGTGTTACAGCTGTCATCATGGTCTGGTCTTTGAATCACGTCAGGCTATTCAACCGATTTACGATGGCGGACAACATCCTACGGTTTATGATTCAGACGATGAAAAGAAAAAACGACAAAAGGACTTGCCCAGAGAGGACGATATTTCAATAGACCATCCATTATTAGCAGATGGGGAAATGCAATGCACCTCTTGCCATACACCACATAATCCAGAAAAAGAACAACCTACTTTGTATGAAGATAATACAAATTCATGGATGCGTATTATTAATGATGACAGCGATATGTGTGAAAATTGTCATGAAAGTAATGAGGAAACATCAAGGGAACGTGATGAGAAAAAGCGAGGGTCAAATCATCCTCTTGGTTTTAAATTAGCAAAACCGCCAAAAGGAGATAACTCAGGCAATTATTCTAAAGACCCACATTTACAGAAAGGCTTGCCTAAAAGTTTTTTTGAAGCAGGGGCAACGTTGGGAGAAGAGGGTGAAATGGTTTGCCAAAGTTGCCATCAGGTTCATGGTGGGGAAGGTGATAACCTTGTTGCTGTCAATGATGAAAATGGTGAGATGTGTGGAGAATGCCACCAACGTCAATCCCGAAAAGGAAAAAAAGGTGCGCGAAAAGCCGGTGTCCATCCTGTTAATGTGAAATTGGAAGAGCCTGTAAAACTGAGAGGGAAAAAGACAAAAAAAGTGACATGCCAAAGTTGTCACAGTGTTCATGATGGGTCACAAGGAACATTTTTATTTCCCGAAAAAATCAAACAAGCAGAAAAATTATGTGTGGATTGTCATGAACGCCAACATGCAAAAGATCCAGATGATGCCAGAAAAAAAGGTATCCACCAAGTGAATGAAGAGCTAGAGGACGAAGTTGAAATTGGTGATAAAAAAGTCAAACAAATGGGCTGTTTAAGCTGTCATTCAATTCATAATGGCAAGCCGAATACGCCTGCATTATTAGTCGATCATAAAAATGGTGTGCTGTGTGAAAACTGCCATGAAAACAAACAACGTGTAATTGGTACGGATCACGATTTTAGGGTAACCGCTAAAAAATCTGAAAATCAATTTGAAGAATCGCCCCATCAATCAGGCGCCTGTGGGGCATGCCATAGTATGCATAGAGGTAAAGAAAAACAGCCTTATCTCAATGCTGCAATAGTGGTTAATAAAAAAGATCGTGATGATAGCGCACCAAAATTAGCAGTAGATGAAATGTGCCTAAACTGTCATCAGGATGAAGAAAAAGCGATAGCAAAAGAAAAACCTATCGAACATTATGGTCACCCATTTAAAGATATGATTTTACGTTCTGACCCAGAAAAAATGCCTTTGCTTGACAAGAAAACAGAAAAGATTGATGAAGAAACGAATATGGGCGTTATGGCCTGTATTACCTGTCATGAACCGCATAGCTGGAAACCAATAGAAAAACATGGAAAAAAAGAATACAAAGTTCTAGATCATAAAAAACAAGAAAATATAGAAGGTAATATATTAAATAGCTTTTTACGTCATAAAGGAGTGAAAGGCACCTTATGTGTTGATTGCCATAACTTTGAAGCCTTGCCTAAATATAAATATTTTCATCATGAAGATAAAATGAGAGATATTGGTGTGGATTATTTAAAGTAAGTAATTGACTCAATTGAATGTTGGGATATTTCTTAGTCAAACTGGACGATAAATACCTAAAAAATATAAAGTCCTTGAATAATGTGGGTAGTTAAGTTTTAATTTTTCATTTGAGAAATTAAATAGCAAAAGGGTATTAATATTTCTAAAATTATAGCAGTCTACATCACAGGACATGGTCATGGACATCTATCGCAAAGCATAGAAGTCCTTATTGCCTTATCTAAAAACAATCAACAAATTCAGTTTAATATAATTACCTCTCTCCCTGAGAGTGTGGTTACCGCACGAATAGCAAATAAAATATCTGCATCACAATTCCATTATATCCATGATAAGACCAATACAGATATTGGCGTACCAATGATTGATGCTATGCAGGTTGATCAAAAAAAAACCATTGCCTGTTATAAAAAAATTCATAACCATTGGGATGATCATATCTATTTTGAAGAACAAAGAATCAAAGCACTTAATGTGGATATAGTGTTAAGCAATGTGGGCTATATTCCATTACAAGCAGCAACTAATCTGTCTATTCCATCTGTGGCATTATGCTCATTAGACTGGGCATCGACTTGGCAGATTTTTGGTAGTGATGACCAAGTTGGAAAGCTTATTTTAAATCAAATCGTTCAGGCCTATCAGTCGGCAAATCTATTTTTACAAATGACGCCTCATTTACCCATGACGTTTTTGGATAATAAAGTGAGTGTGCCTTTTGTGGTTAGGCAAGGTAAGTCAAAACGGCAGGTTCTTGAGAAAGATTATCCTCATTTTATAGGTAAAAAACTTATTTTAATTTCTATGGGGGGAATGGATGCAGAGATAAATTTTGATCAATGGCCACAGATTGATCAAGTGATTTATATAGTGACAGGGAATAATCCTTTACCTAAAGGATATTATCATGCGGATACAATGGGTCTGGATTTTTCAGATATTATGGCATCAGTAGATATTGTTTTAACAAAAACAGGCTATGGTATGGTTGTTGAAAGTGCCGTTAACCAAACCCCATTATTTTATGTTGCAAGGGCAGATTGGCCAGAACATGACATTATGCTTAAATGGTGTAAAGACAATAACAATGTTTTAGAAATTGATCGCGTAGAATTTGAACGGGGGCTGACGGAAGATAAAATTGATATGCTGTTATCTCAACCAACTATGAATAAGACTTTTGAGGTGGAAAAAGGTGTTGAAATTTGTGCAAATCGTATTCAATCTTTAATGTAAATTTAGTGCAATGAGGAATAGGCTTTAAATGAAAAAAAATATTTTTAGACAAGTTCTTTTTAGTATTATGATTTTATATGCTTCCATAGGCTGTGCTAGGAAAGTACCTTGGTATGAAGGGTATTATTTTGATGCAAAAATTAATGGATTAGAGGTTGTGAAAATTGAGAATAAATCTTCTATTGCAAGTCTAAAAGGCTTCTCCAGATATGGAAACGTAAAGTGGATGGTTAAAGAAAAGGCTGAAGGTGATTTAGATGTGGTCGTTGAAAATAATAAAATTTCGAATAATTTTATAGGTCAAATAGATGATGAACAGGAATCGGATATCTATGTCTATGCTCTGGATGGCCAAAATTTAGATTCAACGAATGAATTAACTGTTTCAAAAGATGTATTTATTAATGGTGCAGGCGCTGTTAAAAATGAAGAGTTTTTAACAAGTGATTTTATGCCTTCTGGAGCCTATGTCATCAGCATTAAAACCTTTGGGACAGAAAACTGGGATAGAAAATATGTTTATGTTGAGTTTAAATAGACTTTTATTAACGGTTAGAAGATAAATGACTAGCCCTGTATTTCAATCAGCACTAAAGAAATTTTTTTTAAGCTTTATATTGATTACAACTATCTCTAACACCTGGTCGGCAGAGCGCAAAGTTTTGCATTTGGAAGTTAAGGTTGAGAAAGTTCCTCTCCCTCAAATTACCCTCACATGGGATAAGCAGCAACCCAATTCCATTATTGTGATATATCGTCGTATTTTAGATGATCAGAAGCACTCTGATTGGGGTAAGCCTATTGCAATAGTTCGCCCACCATACCGACTCTACAGAGATAGTGATGTCAACGTAGGCATCATTTATGAGTATAAAATATACAGACCCAGAAGTGATCAAAAGCATGAGAGTGTCAGTATGTATATTACATCAGGCATAGAAGCTCCTTTGATAGATAATAGAGGAAAAATTCTTCTTGTTGTTGATAATACAATTGCGAAACCACTTTCAGCTCAATTAGAACGTTTAGAGCAAGATCTTGCTGGAGACGGTTGGACTGTAATTCGTCATGACTCACCTCGTCATGGACGAGGTATAGCCGAAAGCCTTAAAAGCTGGGTTGTCAAAAAATATAAAGAAGATACGGTCAACATCAAAATGCTTTTTTTATTTGGTCATTTGCCTATTGTAAAAAGTGGTCATCAAGCTCCGGATGGACACAAGCCTCAGCCACATGCGACGGATGTTTTTTACAGCGACATGAATGGTCAATGGACTGACTCAACTTTGAATATCCCTAAAGTTAATGTGCCTAGTGATGGTATTTATGATCAAAATATACCTTCTGATTTTACAGTAGAGCTTCAAGTTGGGCGAGTCGATTTTGCCGATATGCCAGCCTGGAATAAAAGTGAAGTTGAACTGTTAAAAAATTATTTACGAAAAGATCATTTCTGGAGACACGGCTTAGTTAAAGATACTCGGAATGCAATCATTGCAAAATCGACTATGGTAAGTTCGTTATCTATGGAACATGGTATGTTACATTCTTTATACCATACTAAAGATATAAATGAGGTTGAAGCTTTATCTGAAGAAAAGTGGGTTAACTGGAATAGAGAAGCCACTAAAGCTCCTTATACATGGGGCGTAGTGTTTGGTGATTATAAAGGAAAAAATTACCCGGACTATAATTTTAAAGTTGCATTCACAATTAATTTTGGAAGCTTAAAACAACAATGGGCTCTCAATAATAATCCCATGCGTGCAATGCTAGCAATGCCTGAATATGGTCTAGGCAGTGCATGGGGGTCAAGGCCTTATTGGTTTTTTCATCATATGGGAATGGGGCAAACAATTGGTTATAGTGCATTTCGTACACAAAATAACTATACAGAAGAATATTCACCAGCGGGTTCTTATTCCTTTAAAGGTCGTGTACATGTTAATTTAATGGGAGATCCTTCTCTACGTCTTTATGCTGTACCTCCAGCTAGTAAATTATCAGCATCAATTGACAACGGAGTTACCAATTTAGAGTGGGCTGCTGCTTCTGTACCAGTGCAAGGTTATCATGTCTATAAATCAACGAATATGAAAGGGCCTTTTACACGCTTAACTTCTGCGTTAGTGCAGTCAACTAATTATGATGATAAGATTCAATCTAAGGAGGTTAGTTATTATATGGTTCGTGCGATACGTCTTGAACAAACTCCATCAGGAACTTTTTATAACCCTAGTCAAGGTGTTTTTGTCTCTAGCTCCTCTAAATAATTTAATTTAGAAGTAAAGAATGGTTGGGCTAACATTTTTAGTATACCGTTTGTTGGGTTGCCAAAGAGATGGCAGCCCAACCTACATTTACTTTGTTTTTAATCTCACCCTTGGGTATGGTTATGTCTGATTTTTTTTAGACTGTAAATTTCCCATTGATAAATCTGCGATAAG
>CAZZIX010000085.1:3458-9505 GCA_964654345.1 uncultured Methylomarinum sp. | reverse complement strand
TCAATTTCTTTAGCTAATTTTTCTGCATAGCCAATATAACTACGGGGAGTTAGTTGTTTTAAAGCCACTTTAGCCTCTGATGGAATTTCAAGTTTCTCAATAAATATACTAAGGTCTTCTTGAGTAATACGGTTTCCTCGAGTCAATTCTTTTAACTTTTCATAAGGTTTTTCAATTCCATAACGTCGCATAACGGTTTGAATAGGTTCTGCCAAGACTTCCCAATTATTATCAAGATCGGTTTCAAGGGTGTCAGGATTAATCTGTAATTTAGAGATTCCTTTTAAGCAGGACTGGATAGCAATACTGGTGTGAGCTATACCTACACCAATATTTCGTAAAACAGTTGAGTCGGTTAAATCTCTTTGCCAACGAGAAATAGGTAGTTTTTCGCTCAGGAATGAAAATAATGCATTGGCTAATCCTAAATTGCCTTCAGAATTTTCAAAATCTATAGGGTTGACTTTATGAGGCATAGTAGAAGATCCCACTTCGCCTGCAATGGTTTTTTGTTTGAAATAACCTAAAGAAATATAGCCCCAAATATCTCTGTTAAAATCAATTAATATGGTATTAAAACGAGATAAAGCATGGAAATATTCTGCAATATAATCATGAGGCTCAATTTGAATAGTGTAAGCATTCCAGAATAAACCGAGTGATTCTACAAAAGATTTAGCAAATTTCTCCCAGTCAACTTCAGGATAAGCAATACTATGGGCGTTATAATTACCTACTGCACCATTGATTTTACCCATTATTTCAACACTTTCTAATTGCTCTTTTTGACGTAATAATCGAGCAACCGTATTGGCAAATTCTTTGCCTGTGGTTGTTGGGCTAGCTGTTTGACCATGGGTTCTGGACATCATAGGTTGGCTTGCTGTTTCCAAGGCTACTTTTTTAATTGCTGAAATGCACTCGGTTATTTGAGGTAGAATTGTGTCTCGTCCATCTCTTAACATTAAGGCATAAGATAGATTATTAATATCCTCAGAAGTGCAGGCGAAATGGATAAACTCATTAACTTTATGTAACTCTTCGTTCTCTGCAATTTTTTCTTTTAGAAAGTATTCAACGGCTTTAACATCGTGATTGGTTGTTTTTTCAATGTCTTTAATACGTTGGGCATCATCTTCTGAAAAGTGACTAACTATATTATTTAATAGTTCAGTTGCAACATCACTTAATTTAGGTACTTCAATAATTTGAGGATGTTTTGCTAAGGCTTGTAACCACCGCACTTCAACTTCAACACGATAACGAATAAGGCCGAATTCGCTAAAAATAGGCTGAAAAGCTTCTACTTTACTAGCATATCGTCCATCAATAGGTGAAATTGCAGTCAGAGCAAAATTAGTCATAGGGGGTTATATCCTGCTTAAAAAGTTATTTGTTATATTTTAGTTCAATAATTCCGCCACCTAAACAGATATTGCCGTCATAAAAAACCACAGACTGTCCTGGCGTGATAGCTCTTTGTGGAGTTTCAAAACTAACTTTATATCGGTTATTACTGAGTGGTTCAACTAAACAGGATTGATCACTCTGTCGGTAACGTGTTTTTGCCTTGCAATTGATTGATTCGGTTAAAGGTGTGTTGCTACACCAATCCAGTTGTCCTGCCTCTAGTGTATTATGTAGCATTAATGGATGGTCATGTCCTTGACCAACAATTAAAATATTATTATCAAGATCTTTTTCTAAAACATACCAAGGTTCATCCGGTGCATTTTTTACACCACCAATGCCTAACCCTTGTCTTTGTCCTAGAGTGTAATACATTAAGCCTTGGTGCTCAGCGATATATTGTCCCTCGGGCGTCTGCATTTTTCCTGGTTGTGTAGGTAAATATCGTTGCAGAAATTCTGTGAATTTTCTTTCCCCGATAAAACAAATGCCGGTGCTATCTTTTTTTTTATGATTTTCAAAACCAGCTTGTTTAGCGAATGCTCTCAATTCTGGTTTATACATTTCACCAATAGGAAAAAGAGTTTTAGATAAGGCTTTTTGTCCAAGAGTATACAGAAAATAGCTTTGTTCTTTGTTTGGGTCTAGACCCTTCAACAAAGAATATTCTCCGTTAGCTTCTTTTACTTGCGCATAGTGTCCTGTAGCAATATATTCAGCCCCTAAGTCTTCAATGGCGTAATTTAAAAAAGCTTTAAACTTTACGTGTTTATTGCAAAGTATATCTGGGTTTGGAGTTCTTCCTGCTTTGAATTCAGATAAAAACACCTCAAAAACTTCATCCCAGTATTCAGCGGCAAAATTAACTGTTTTTAATTCTATGTTTAATTTATCACAAACTTGTTGGGCATCAGCAAGATCTTCCATAGCAGTACAAAACTCGGTGCCATCATCTTCTTCCCAGTTTTTCATAAACAAACCAGTGACTTGATGGCCTTGCTCTAAAAGTTTTAGTGCGGTTACGGAAGAGTCAACTCCACCTGACATACCGACAATAATGTTTTTACTCATACTCTAAATCTAAATAAGATTTTAATAGTGATAAAGGATAATGCTCACCCGTTAAATAGGCGTCGATTGATTTCAATACTAGAGGGCTACGTAGTTTAGTTTTTTTTTCAGAAATTTCATTTTGAGTGAGCCAATGTGTTGAAATAATATCGTCATCAAGTACTTGGTCTGAATTAAAGGAGTGAACATTACCTGCAAAACAGATTCTAATAAAGCTGGGGAAATCAGGGTTTTTTCGCCAAAGTTGAATGGCGATAATATGCTCAGGTTCAAACTGCCAGGCGGTTTCTTCATTAACTTCACGTTTAACAGCAGTTATAATGTTTTCGCCTTCCTCCAGATGCCCAGCAGGTTGATTAAATGCAATGCCATTACTGATGTTTTCTTCTACCAATAAAAATTTTTCATTTTTTTCAATCACTGCAGCAACAGTGACATGGGGTTTCCAAACCATATTGAGTTTAATATATATTTAAAATAAGATAATAATGAGACGAATTTAATGGATAATATTTCTAAGCTATTTATACTATTAAGATATTAAATTTTGCTCCATTTTAAATGGCATTTTACAAGAAACTGGTTAGCTTTTATGTGCAAAGATTGAAATATACAATTATAGGCACTATGTTACACTTTATATCAATTAAAAAAATATTTATAGTATGTCTGATATTGATCCAAATGATGATGAAAATGGAGTTGGAATTGCTATACAAGAAGCCAAACCAAAATTAAAGCGACCTCCGCTGTATAAAGTAGTATTATTGAATGATGATTTTACACCCATGGATTTTGTGATTGAAATTTTGACTGAATATTTTTATATGAGCGAAGAAAAAGCAACTCAAGTCATGCTTCAAGTTCATACCCAAGGTATCGGTGTTTGTGGCGTGTTTACAAAGGATGTTGCTGAAACTAAAGTACAAATTGTTAATGAATACTCACGAGAAAACCATCATCCATTGATGTGTTCGATGGAAGAAGAGTAACCAAATATAGAGAACAGCATTATGCTAAGCAAAGAAATAGAGAGCACTTTAAATCAGGCGTTTACCAATGCACATAGTAAACGACATGAATTTATCACCGTTGAGCATTTACTTCTTGCTCTTCTTGACAATGCCACAGTAAAACCAGTTCTTCAAGCATGTGGATGTGATTCAATGGCTTTGCGAGGAGAGTTAAGTCAGTTTATAGATGAAACTGTTTCTTTAATTGCTAAAAATACAAAACGTGAAACTCAGCCTACACTTGGTTTTCAACGTGTTCTACAACGTGCAGTCTTTCATGTGCAGGCATCTGACAAAAAAGAAGTGATCGGTGCAAACCTCTTTGTTGCACTGTTTAGTGAACAAGATTCTCATGCTGTCTATATCTTAAATAAATATGACATCACTCGTTTAGATGTGGTTAATTATTTGGCACATGGTATTTCTAAGGCAGATCAAGAAAAAGAAGAACAAATAGCAGAGGGTACAGTAGATGCAGAAGCAGCAGGAACAAAGCCTGTAGAAACTACAGCATTAGAAAAATACACAACCAATCTTAATGAAGAAGCTATTCAAGGAAGGATAGATCCTCTCATTGGAAGAGAGCAAGAAGTTGATAGAACAATACAAGTACTTTGTCGGAGAAGGAAGAACAATCCACTCTTGGTTGGTGAATCTGGGGTCGGGAAAACAGCCATTGCCGAAGGATTAGCTAAGCGAATTATTGAAGAGGACGTTCCTGACGTATTACTTGATAATACTATTTATTCACTAGATTTAGGCGCCTTAGTTGCGGGTACAAAATATCGGGGTGATTTTGAAAAACGTTTAAAAGCACTGGTTAACCAACTAAAAAAAGAGCCTAAAGCTATTTTGTTTATTGATGAAATTCATACTATTATTGGTGCAGGTTCTGCTTCAGGTGGGGTAATGGATGCTTCAAACTTGATCAAACCTGTTTTAGCCTCTGGGCAGTTGCGGTGTATTGGTGCAACAACTTATCAAGAATATCGTGGTATTTTTGAAAAAGATCACGCCTTAGCTAGACGTTTTCAAAAAATTGATATAGTTGAACCATCCGTTGAAGATACGATTAAAATATTGACAGGGCTTCGTTCTCGTTTTGAGGAACATCATGAACTAAAATATACACAAGATGCTTTGCAGTTAGCGGCTGAACTTTCGGATCGTTTTATTACAGACCGTTTTTTACCAGATAAAGCAATTGATGTGATTGATGAAGCTGGAGCAAGGCAGCGCCTTTTTAAGGAGGCTGATCGAAAAGAAGTAATAGATAGCACAGAAATTGAAGAGATTATTGCAAAAATTGCTAGAATTCCAGAAAAATCAGTTTCAAGTAGTGATAAAGACAAATTAGAAACGCTGGAAAAAAACCTGAAAATGTTAGTTTTTGGGCAGGATGAAGCAATTTCTGAGTTGGCTTCAGCAATTAAGCTCTCACGTGCTGGCTTAAGAGATACTTCTAAAACAATAGGTTCATTTTTGTTTTTAGGGCCAACAGGGGTTGGGAAAACAGAAGTAACGAAACAATTAGCAAAAGTGATGGGTGTTGAACTGATCCGTTTTGATATGTCAGAATATATGGAACGTCACACTGTATCACGTTTGATTGGAGCTCCTCCTGGATATGTTGGTTATGATCAAGGCGGTTTATTAACTGAAGCAGTGAATAAGCACCCTCATGCGGTTTTATTACTTGATGAGATTGAAAAAGCCCATCCTGATGTTTTTAATTTACTTTTACAAGTGATGGATCATGGTTCATTAACTGATAACAATGGTCGTAAAGCAGATTTTCGAAATATTATTTTAGTAATGACAACCAATGCTGGAGCAGAAGAGGGAAGTAGAGCATCCATTGGTTTTTCTCAACAGGATCATTCTTCAGATAGCTTAAAGGCGATAGAAAATAATTTTTCGCCTGAATTTAGAAATAGATTGGATGCGATTGTCCAATTTAAGCCTTTAGATATTTCAATTGTAGGCAGTGTTGTTGATAAGTTTATTTTTGAACTTGAGCATTTACTGACAGACAAAAATGTAACTCTAGCTCTAGATCCAGAAGCGCGATTATGGCTAGCTGAACATGGTTGCGACCCAAAAATGGGTGCTAGACCCATGGCGCGTTTAATTCAGGATAAAATCAAAAAGCCGTTAGCCAATGATTTATTATTTGGAAAATTAGCAAAGGGTGGGCATGTGCGAATATATGTTGAAGGCGAGGAGCTTGCTTTTACTATAGAGGGAAAAGAACTGATCGTTACAGAAAATGATTAAATCTTAGGCTTTGTTCCCGCTGACCTTGTTAATTGGGTCAGAGGGAAAGAGTTTAGCGCATACGGAATGTTATACGACCTTTTGTTAAATCATAGGGTGTCATTTCAACTTTTACACTATCACCAGTTAAAATACGAATGTAATGCTTACGCATTTTTCCTGAGATATGTGCAGTCACGACGTGACCATTTTCTAACTCTACACGAAACATGGTATTAGGAAGTGTATCAATTACTTTTCCATCCATTTCAATTTGGTCTTCTTTTGCCATTTTAC
>CAZZIX010000085.1:1382-3358 GCA_964654345.1 uncultured Methylomarinum sp. | reverse complement strand
AGTGTATCAATTACTTTTCCATCCATTTCAATTTGGTCTTCTTTTGCCATTTTACCAATCCTGCCTATTTAAAACAGCCCATGATAGCATAGCTTGTTAAATAGCAATAGAGTCGTTTTCTTTTTTTAGAATGTCTATAATTGTTTGAGGATTTTTCAACAGCTCAGTTATTTCTTCTGCCGGAATAGGTTTACTTAACATATATCCTTGAATTTCATCACAAGAATACTGACTTAACAAGTCAAACTGTTCTCTTTCCTCAACGCCTTCAGCAACAACTTTCATCTCCATAGAATGAGCCATGGAAATCAATGTCTGGACAATTTTTTTATCATTTTCATCATGACAGATATCTTTAACAAAGGATCTATCTATCTTTAGTGTATTGATAGGTAGATTTTTTAAATAGCCAAGTGATGAATATCCTGTACCAAAATCATCTATTGCAATACTTATCCCCCTTGCATTCAGCTTTCTTAAAGACTCTATTGCAGTTGCTAAATTGTCCATAAGGGTAGTTTCAGTGATTTCTAGTTCAAGTAAACGAGGAGGAACTGAATAGGTTTCTAAGGTGCTAAAAATATTTTTTGAAATATTACTTTGCATGAGTTGTACGCTGGATAAATTGATTGCTACTTTACAATCAAAAATACCCTGATCTATCCACTCCTTAATTTGCAAACAAGCTTGTTTTATAACCCAATTACCGATAGGAATTATTAATCCGCGTTGTTCGGCAAAATCAATAAATTCGAAAGGAGATAGAATACCTCGTTGAGGATGGTTCCAGCGAATTAATGCTTCAACACCAACAATTTTGTTTAGTTTAATATCCCATTTTAGTTGATAAAAAAGGACCCAATGTTCATTTTCAATAGCATGTCTTATTTCTTTATCTAATTGTAAATGTTTAATGGATACATCCTGCATTTGATGGTCATAGAATTGGTAATCATAATCTGCTTTAACAGTTTTGCAGTATTGTTTTGCTGTCATTGCATTATTTAAAAGATCATCTGCTGTACTGGCATCGGTTGGATACAAGCTGATGCCAACACTACTGGACATATTAATGGTATTTTCTTCGATGACAATGGGTATGTTGATTTCATCTAATAATCTTTTTACTGCCCAGGTAACTTGTTCCCTATCAGATAAATCTGTTAATAATATTGCAAATTCATCACCAACAACACGTGATATTGATAAACGAGAAATATTGTCGCACTTACGAAAAATAGTTTCTAAGCGTTCAGCTACATGTTTTAATAATTTATCTCCAGTGGATCGGCCAAAGTTGGTATTAATTTGACTAAACATTCCAATATCAAAAATAAGTACTGCGGCTAACTGGTCATGCCTATATCCCCGTTCAATAGCTTGAGAAACACGATCAAAGAATAAAATTTGGTTGGGTAATCCTGTTAAATTATCATAGCTTTTGTTATATTCTAGTTCGGCAGAAAATTGTGTGGCGAGGTCTTCAAGTTGAACGATTCGGTTTTGTAATTTAATGACATTTGTTGGCTCAACAGCATCTACAAGTTGTTCATTTTCGGGTGTATGAATGTCTGTCTTTTCAGCTTTCCAGATAGAAACACAATTTCGTCCTGATTCCTTAGCGATATAAAGAGCTTCATCAGCAAAATTATTTAAATTACTCGGTGTTTCTGGGTTATCAAAAATGCTTGCTACGCCCATACTTACAGTTACTTTTGGTCCCTCTGCAAATCGTTTAATAGATTCATCTTTCATTCGAATTCTAATGCGTTCTGCCACAATAAAAGCTTCTTTAGACGATAACCCTGGAAAAACAACACAGAACTCTTCTCCACCATAGCGTCCAACCAAATCAATTTTACGAGTATTTGAATGTAATATTTCAGCTAATAATTTAATGACTTCATCGCCTTTAGCATGTCCATAATTATCATTCACAGACTTGAAATGATCAAGATCAGCCATTATGCAACTAA
>CAZZIX010000085.1:0-1282 GCA_964654345.1 uncultured Methylomarinum sp. | reverse complement strand
CCATAATTATCATTCACAGACTTGAAATGATCAAGATCAGCCATTATGCAACTAAGTTCCAGGTTTTGTTTGCGGGCTGTAGTAAATAATTTTTCAAATAATTCTGAAAAAGATCTTCGGTTTAAACAACCCGTCATCGGGTCTCTTGTTGCAAGGTAGTGTAGCTCTTTGTTTTGTTGTTTAACCTGGGCATGCGTGTCTTCTAATTGTTTTACTATCGTTTGTAATTCAGTGTTTCTTTCTTCTATCTGAGTAATGTCATCTAATGTAATTAAAACACCTTGTGATGATTCGTCATTACCACTAATTGGTGAGATATTAAGAACAAATTTGATTATTTGATTATCAGGATTTTTAAATACAAGCTGAGAACCAATCAAATTGATTCCATTGTTCAAAACTTGAGTCCAAGGATATTTAGTTCCAGTTTGATGTTTTGAGATATTTTTCCAATTAAGTTCAGACATTTTAACTCCCAGAAGAGAGCTGGCCGAACGTCCTGTTTTTTCGCTGAAAGCTTTATTTGCAAGTACAATTTGTTCTTTTTCATCAAGAATGACAAGCCCTTCGGAGAGAGTATCAAAAGCAGCATTAACTCTTTCTGGAATAACTGCGGAAGGGTCAAGTTGTCTAAGTGTTCTAAGCATAAACACTAGATAGGAAAAGAAACCTATTAACAGGACAAAAGCACTCATTTTAAAAATAGGACGCTTAAAAAAACCTTGAAATGAATCCTGGTCAAGCTCACTATATCTTAATTCTACATTAGCCCATAAGCGTCCGTTTTGGATGATAGGAACGAGAACATGAGTTGAAGTTGATTTATGTTCATCATAACCCTTCCATAATAATTTATGATTCCCTGAGTGAAAGGTCAGATTTCCCGAGCTTGATCGAATACCAGCAGATAATATTTCTGGATTACGTTTGACAATATAGCGAATAAGTTTTTGTAATTGTTTAATATCTTGGTCAGAAGCAAGCATAGTGAATTGAATTGCTAATGCTTCACTAACTTGCTTCCGAGAATCTAGAATGTATTTTACTTCGTTGGGGGTAAATCCAAGTAAATCAGCACCCAGTAAAATGCAAGTGGTTAATAAAACCATTGCAAAACTGATACGTATGGCTGGGAATATAGTGCCAATTGATTTTTTCAGAAGATTCATTTATAAAAGTGGTGTAGCATTAATTTAGGTTGGTATCTTGTGCTTAATAGATTATTAAATTTATAAGGGCATCCCTGTAATTGTAGTTGAAACTACTAAATAACTAAGGGGGG
>CAZZIX010000084.1:0-9736 GCA_964654345.1 uncultured Methylomarinum sp. | reverse complement strand
CGTTGCTTCCGTCTTCTGGAGTAATAAAACCGAAACCTTTATCTGCACTAAACCATTTAACTGTACCTTTACTCATAACGCTCTCTTTATTTTTGGTGAAAAATATAATTCTGATTTGCTATCACCATTACAAAATCAGAACTTAAATTTAGTTGAGCACATAACGTTCAAATTAAGTGTCCGTAGCGAAGCGGAGGTCACGCTTAAACGATTCGTTATGCATTTTATCATCAAGCCTTCTTAACACGTACTTTATTGCTGCCGATAGTTTTGTTGTTCAGTTTTTTGATTGCAGCTTTTGCGTCACCTGATTTTGGCATCTCAATGAAACCAAAACCTTTAGATGAGCCACTTTCTGGATCTATCACCAAATTGCAAGATTGAACTATGCCGAATTCTTGAAACATGTTTTTTAGCTCTTCTTCTGTAGTTAATCTATCTAAGTTACGCACTAATAATTTCATTTTGCTCGTTATAAATAATAATAAATTAGTAGTTTACTCTCATAATTGCTTTTGATCTTGTTTTTAAATGTGTGCCTATTAGTCCATGTTTCTTTTTTAACATCGGAGGTTCGGTTAACATCTGAACTGCTTTTTGCTCTGCAGGCTCTTTCGCTTTTTCTTGCTTTCAAAGTGTGGTTTGAAAAAGCATTATCATTTTTCTCAACTCAGCGTTGCCAATTTCAAGCTTGTTTCGCACGATGCATTTTGTTGTAAGTCTGAATTTTCTTTCAAACTCCAAATTACTTTTTCTACGCGTTATATTTTCCACATCGAAACTTGCTTAAAGCACCTCAGGTTATTAAACACACTACAACTAGAAGCTATTTTAGTGGAACTGACCTTATTTTAAATTAATTATTCTGTCATAACCGGATTCGGTGTCAAAAATAACATGCCCTGAAACATCTTTGAAGCTAACATCAATTAATGATAATTCTTTTCGAATTAACTTGAAAATCAATTGGCTTTTGCCTGAGTCTATTGCATATTTTATACACTTGTCAGAACCAAAGATACAAAACACCTTCAAGCTTTTCGGAAAATTTTCATAATCTACAGTATGAGTTAACCACTCAAAACCGTCGATATCAACTTTTGCAATTTCACAAACACGTGTTAACCCTTGAACTATGGACTTCTCAATTTTCTTGTCAGTCTTTCTCATGGAAATCTCTCATATACAACCAGTATACATAACGCCTAAATCAGATGCCGTTGGCAGATGTAAGTACTTATTGGAAAGATACTTGGTTTATAAGAATCTACGTTATCTTTTGCTTCAAAAAACACAAATTTAGATAATCTTTCTGTAGCATTTTATTCTCAATAAATAATTGCTTTACTTCATATCACTATCACTCATATTAGACCCAAATATTATACCTTTAATATTGCCTTGAGAAACTTTCAATACTCTCAATTCTGATGGTGTTCCATATCAGCTGGAAGAAAAGCTCTAACTTCTTTTTATAACTCCAGTCAGAAAATTTTATCAACCCAATATCATCTTCTTTCTTATCGCTTACCTCTCCTGATAAAAGTGAAGGGACATCAGCGTGATCCTCTTGATCTGAATAAAATAATTTAGGAGTTAATCGATAAAAAACATTTACCTTTGGTGGTTTTTTTTCATACTTAACAGATTCAAGTTTAAGGCTTTCTTCTAGATAGTACCCTATTTCAGTTATACCCTTTTCTTTTCCCCTAGAGCCATACAAATTTTTTATTTGAGACAATAAACCTAGGTTTACACTCATGCTTATCATTGAGCTCTCCTACGGAGGAAAAATATATTTCCCCATGCTTGAGCATTGAAAAATAGAGTATCTGAGATTTTTGATATTTATAAAAATACATTTAGTAAATGGGGAAGGGTTGTCAACAAGCTAACAATAAGGTTGATATCTCAATCTTTCATATTTCTTCCAATTCTAAAAAGGTTTAACCACCGCAAGAATAATAATTGCTACTAAAAATAGCACAGGCACTTCATTCATCCAGCGATAAAAAACATGGGAATGCTGGTTTCTTTCATGTTTAAAATCAATTAACCATTTACCACAAAAACCATGGTAAACAACTAATAACAGCAGTAAGGTTAATTTTGCATGTAACCAGCCAGAAGATGAGTACATTACCCAGGCATAATCGCCTAACATCCAGATTCCAAAGATGAAAGTTACAATCATTCCGGGTGTCATAATGCCGAAAAATAATTTTCTTTCCATTATTTTAAAGCGCTCATTGCTGATTTCATCATCACTCATGGCGTGATAGACAAATAGACGAGGTAGATAAAATAGACCTGCAAACCAGGTTACCATAAAGATGAGATGTAATGCTTTTAACCAGAGCATAATGTTATCCTTTTAGAAATTGTTTTAATTTTTGTTTTATCTTTTCTAGTTCAAATAGTCCTGTTTTATGCATAACAATATGGCCATTGGGTGAGATTAAGAATGTTGTGGGTGTTAGCTGAACCTCCCCAAAATCTGCTGCGTGTTTTGCATCTAAATCCAAAGCAACATCATACGGCAGTTGTTTTGCTTTAGTCATTTCTACGACATGGCTGGGAATATCGTAATACATGGTAACAGCAATTATTTCTACACCTTGAGGATGAAACTGATGGTATAAATCGATCAAATCTGGCATTTCTTTAATACAATTAGCACAATCAGTAGCCCAAAATGTAATGATGACGGGTTTACCTTTTAAACTAGCCAACTCAATTTTTTTTCCTGTAATCGTTGTAAAGACTTCATTAGGAGCAGTTTTCTGACTTTGTTTTGTAAAAAACCAGAAACCAATGATTAATAAAACAAATACAAGAAGTATTAAAATTTTATTTAACTTCATTAGTATCGTCAACTTTTTTATCTATTGCTTCAGGTTGTACGTATGAATTACAAAGCGCTCTGTATAAAGGCAGTGGATTTATTAATTTAGATGTTCCCGTGGCAAAAAAAGATGTTGCCATTAAGGGGATAAGTATTTCATGGCTTCCTGTCATTTCCATCACAATCACAAATGAGGTGAGAGGGGATTGAAGCATGCCAGAAAAATACGCCGTCATTGTGAGTAAAATCATGGCAGGTGCTGGTGCAACAGGAAACCAATTGGCTAAATTAACACCAAACCCTGCACCTGTGGCTATTGATGGCACAAAAATACCACTCGGAATACCACTAAAAAAAGTTGCACAAGATGCAAACATTTTAAATAGGGGGAAAAAAGGGTCCATGGTTTGGCTGTTGGTTAAAATAGCTTTTGCTTGCGAATAGCCAGTGCCGAAGGTATCTCCATTAGAGATATAGCCAAGAATGGCAATAACAATACCGCAGAAAAAGGCGATAGTCACAATGGAAAAGCGAGTTTTTTTAAGATAACGCCCCCCTCGAATAATAATTTTACTGAATACACCGCCTAAAAAACCACCAACAATTCCACATAAAGGAACGGCAATCCAGCTTTTGTCGTAAGACATAACATAGGATTGTTCATGGAAAAAAATGTAATGATTTAAAAGGGCATGAGCCGTTACGCCAGAAAAAACAATAGCGGTTAAAACCAAGCTGCTGATTTTCTCTTCTAAAGCTCGCCCCATTTCTTCAATAGCAAAAATAATTCCTGCTAAGGGTGCGCTAAACATCGCGGCAAATCCTGCAGCACTACCAGCAAGAATTAAACCTCTTCCCATATAGTAAGGAGGGAATTTTACCGCTTTTCCTAACGATGACATTAATGAGGCACCAACTTGAACAGCAGGCCCTCCAAAACCAACCGAAGCGCCTGATAATAAACCCATAATAGGTAGAAACATTTTTCCCAGAGCTATTCTTAAAGAAATAAGACGATCTCTATCTTCTAAATTACCTTTTATTTCGAGTGCAGTTTTTACTTGAGGAATGCCACTACGCTCGCTACCAGGAAAAAAACGAAAAGTGATCCATGCGGTAAAACTCAATCCGATAGGAGCGATAATAAAATTTGACCAAGGATAGTGTAGGGACATTAAGCGATAAGTGTCTCCCGCCCATTCACTTAAAACGACCATTGCCACAATAAGTAAACCGACTAAAATAGCACCTACCCAAAAAACCAGGCGTTGTTTCCACGCAGTAATGGAAAACAGCGAGGCAGAATGTTCTGACATAGTTGTGTTGTCTAAATTGGAGTTATTTAATTTCTGATAATAAGGAATCTATCAAACCCTGAGCCTGATGAAGGTAGCCCTCACCAAATAAATTCAGATGATTAAGAATATGATACAAATTATAAAGCTTTTTTCTAATTGAGTAACCAGAATCTAATGGGTAAATAGTTGAGTAAGCAGCATAAAAGTTTGATCCAAACCCACCAAACAATTCGGTCATTGCAATATCAGCTTCTCTATCGCCGTAATAGCAAGCGGGGTCATAAATTACAGGTTCGTTGCTAGTAGCTGAAACAGCCGTATTACCAGACCATAAATCACCATGTAAAAGTGAGGGGGTTGGGTGGTAATCACTAAAAAAATAACCGAGTGACTCAGATAATTTTTCACCTGACTGTAAAAGCCTTCCTCCATACCCATTAGTTTCAGCCAAAGAAAGTTGAAACCCTAAACGATGTGTTTGCCAGAAAGAAAGCCAATTTTCAGAGCGAGGGTTGTGTTGTGTTGTAGAACCAATCGTATTATCTATATGCCAACCAAAAAAAGGTTGCTGGATTTGATGTAAAGTGGCTAATTGCTGTCCAAGTTGTTTGTCAGACTGCTTGGATGAAGATGTTAAAGGGATATTTTCCATCACCAGAAAGGTTTTATCTGCAGAAATACCACAGACAACAGGTTGAGGAATTCTGATAGTATTAGTTTCTTGTAATTCTTTAAGGCCTGCAAATTCAGCCTCAAACATAGACAAAAACTTAGCTTGATTAAGTTTTATAAAATAATCTTTTTTGTTGCTTTGTATAATATAAGTAGCATTAATACAACCTCCTGAGACGGATTGTATACTATTTATTATAAAGGGTTGGTGGGTGGTTTTTTCAATTTCTTTAGCGATTATTTGCCATTCTTCGGATATGCTGTTCATTGAAGTAAGACTACGGGAATGAAAGAGATTATGCAATTGAAATAGTTAAGTTCTAAGGTAGTTCGTAATAAATAATCTCCAAAACTTTTATTATTGTTGTAATCGCTGCCAATGGCCTGATTTACCTCCATCTTTTTCTAATAACTGGACTGACTGAATTACCATTCCACGGTCTACAGCTTTACACATATCATAGATTGTTAATAATGCAATTTGTGTAGCATTGAGTGCTTCCATTTCCACGCCAGTTTGTCCATTGGTTTTGACGGTGGTTTGACAATGAATTCTATTTGATTCTTTTTCAGCAGATAATTTTATTTCTACGTGTGTAATGGGCAGTGGGTGACAGAGTGGAATTAAATCAGCAGTTTTTTTACTGGCCATAATACCTGCTATTCTTGCGACACCAAGAACGTCTCCTTTTTTATGCTGACCTTGAGTAATCAATTTGAGTGTGTCAGGCTGCATTTCTATATAACCTTCTGTGACAGCTGTGCGGTGAGTGATGTTTTTTTCTCCAACATCAACCATATGCGCTTCGCCTGATTGATTAAAATGGGTAAGTTTGGTCATTTTTTTGTATAGTAAGTCAGATGAGTGTTTTATTTTATAGGAACTTTTACTAATGTCGATTAAAGTCCGTTATTTTGCTAGTTTAAAAGAGTCTATTGGACGATCAGAAGAAGAACTGCTTTTTACAAAAACAATGTCTGTAGCTGATGTCTGGAAGCAAGTCAGTAACGGTAAAGAAATATCTGATAATATTTTAGCAGCCGTTAATATGGATTATGTTCAATTTGATTATTTGGTAAAGGATGCTGATGAGGTAGCTTTTTTTCCACCAGTGACAGGAGGTTAATAATGAATATTAAGATTGTCGATAAGCCTTTTGATCCATACGGTGAAATACAGTTGTTTCAAAATTCCTCACCCAAGATGAGGGGAAAATATGGGGCAACCAGTGTTTTTGTGGGAACCATGCGTGATTTTAATGATGGGGATGATGTTAAAGGGATGATGCTTGAACATTATCCTGGAATGACAGAAAAAAAGTTGGCTGACATTATAACGACTGCTATGCAAAAGTGGTCGATAATTGATATTTTAGTAGTACACAGAATAGGCGACGTATTCCCTGATGATGCTATTGTTTTAGTTGCTGTATGGAGCTCTCACCGAGGTGATGCTTTTGATACCAGCCGGTATATTATGGAGGCATTAAAATCAACCGTTCCATTTTGGAAAAAAGAATTGTTAGTGTCAGAGGACGAGAGATGGGTTGATAAGAATACCGATGGCTATCAAGTGTAATTTAATTCCCAATCAAAGGTAGGTTGGGCTGCCGTATCTTTGGCAACCCAACACTCATTATTATAATAAAGGTGCAATAACTAATGCAACGACTGACATCAGTTTAACTACAATATTTAAAGCAGGACCTGATGTATCTTTAAAAGGGTCGCCAACGGTATCGCCACAAATAGCTGCTTTATGAATATCGGTTCCTTTGCCACCATGAGCACCACCTTCTATTAGTTTTTTAGCATTATCCCAAGCACCTCCCGCGTTTGCCATAAACAAAGCCATTAAAACGCCAGCAACTAAAGAGCCAGCAAGTAAACCACCAAGTGCTTCTTTATTGAGAAAAAACCCAACCAGAACAGGTGTACAAATAGTGACTAAACTAGGGAGAATCATTTCCCGCAAGGAGGCTTTGGTTGATATTTCTATACAGCGAGCAGAATCTGGTGGAGTTGTGCCTTCCATCAAGCCAGGAATATCACGGAATTGACGGCGAACTTCTTCAACCATATCTTGTGCCGCTTTACCAACAGAGTCCATTGTCATGGCAGCCACTAGAAATGGAACACAACCACCAATAAACAAACCGATGACTACAAGAGGATTGAGTAAATCAATAGCGGTTATATTGGCAGCTGCAGCATAAGCGGAAAATAGAGCTAATGCAGTCAGTGCTGCGGAGCCAATAGCAAACCCTTTACCGACTGCTGCAGTTGTATTACCTATTGCATCAAGAGAATCAGTAATTGCCCGTGTTTCTGGGCCTAATTCTGCCATTTCACTGATACCCCCTGCATTATCTGCAATAGGGCCGTATGCATCAACTGACATGGTCACTCCAGTTGTTGCAAGCATACCAACAGCAGCAATCCCAATACCGTACAGTCCTGCAGAAGAGTAGGCAACAAAAATAGCTACACAAATCCCTAATACAGGAAAAACTGTAGAACGCATTCCAATTCCCAAGCCTGCAATAATGTTAGTTGCAGGGCCAAATTTAGAGGCTTCTGCTATCGCATGAACCGGTGCTTTTGAGGTGTAGTAATCAGTGACACGCCCAATAAAAATACCGACGATGGTTCCACCCAATAATGCATAGAATGGACCATTGATAGAAGTTGCTTCGCTGTTAACTATAAATTGTATGCCAAAACTTTGAACAACAATATAAGCAAGGATTAAGAAAATGAGCGCAGAAACCCAAGTGACACCTTCTAAGGCATGGGCTGGATTGATGTTTTTAAGTAATTGCATACATAAAACGCCAATGATTGAAGCAAACAAGCCTATGATGATAAGCGCTATGGGTAGTAATAAGGCGTTAGATTGCATTGACATATCAACAAAATTTGTTGATGCTGCGGCAATTGCGATGGTAGCGATGACTGAACCGACATAAGATTCAAAAATATCAGCCCCCATTCCTGCTGTATCCCCTACATTATCCCCTACATTATCGGCAATAGTCGCTGGGTTACGTGGATCATCTTCTGGTATATTCGCTTCAACTTTACCCACTAAGTCAGCGCCTACATCGGCAGCTTTGGTATAAATCCCACCACCTATTCGAGCAAATAATGCAATAGATGAAGCACCCATAGCAAAACCACTTAAAACGGTATAATTTGCAGCGGAAGCCGAGTCAACTAATGCAAAAGCAATGGTTAGACCCGTTAGCCCAAGTGATGCTACAGCTAAACCCATAACAGATCCACCGCCAAAAGCGACCATTAGTGCTGCTCCCATACCTTTTTTATTTGCTGCGGCTGAGGTACGAACATTGGCTCGAGTTGCTGCTTTCATACCAAAAAAACCAGCAAACATTGAGCAAGCAGCTCCCCCTAAAAAGGCATAGGCAGTATTTTCATTAATTAAGAAAAAAATTAAACAGGCAACGATGACTACAAAGACAGACAGAATTTTATATTCAGCTTTAAGAAAAACCATCGCTCCATCGTGGATTAATTCAGCAATGGCTATCATTTTTTCAGAGCCTGCATCATGTGACAAGATGATACGATAGATAATATAAGCGATAATTAATCCAGCAATCCCAAAATAAGGACCAATGGATGCAAAAAGATCAATGCTCATTCAAACCTCCAGTTATTGTTATTATTAGATATGAATAGTGCAATAAAAAAAAGATTTTAGCTACTGATTTTTTTAATGATAAACCCTAAAATTGAATATTGTTCTAAACTGACGTAAATTTTTTTGTGTTTTATGTTTGTTTTGTTTCAGTAATGTAAGTACCCAACCATAAATATTTTAATATTTATGGTTGGGTACTTAATGAAGTGGCTACTAAAAAAAGGGACTAGATTATGGGGTTTGTGCAGGGATTGTAAAAACGTAATCTTTGTTCTTTACCTTGCTATGGCAGGAAAAGCATTCTTGACTAAAAGCTTCATCGTTGCCGTAAGGCTCTTGTGATGCTCCAATCCAGCGGGCATAACCCCAGCCACCTGTTGTTTTATAGTGGCTAGAATTTTTGACCATAATTTCAGAGTGGATAAAGTTCCCAGGTACGATGGCTTCTTCCCAATTTGGGTGTTTGACATTTTTCCAGACTAATTTAGCAAGTATACTTCCCTCTGGCCATGGGTTTGTTTTTCCAGACCTAGATGCTTTGATTGCAGTTGAATTACCTAAAATTACCCGTTGTGTATTATTGTCGGTACGGTATGATGTGCCGAGAACTCGCCAGTTTTCTAATCCGGTAGGGTATTTAATTCCATTAGGTGCATTTAATACGGTTTCTGAATAGGTAGCTGTTGAAATAAAAGCTAATAAGGTAAAAAATGGAACAAATAATAGTTTTTTCATCTTAAAGAGTCTCTTGTTAATTTTATTGCATGAATGAGCATTTTATTATATTTTTCCCCTTGTTATGGTGAAGATTGAAAGTAGGATAAATTATGAGTCGCTATGAACAACACAATGATAAAAATTTTTTACCTATTTTAATGATCATTCTTGCTGGTATTCTGCTTTTGTTAGGTGTTTGGGTTTATATACTTAACGATGAAGATGCCAGTGTTGAGAGAGTCAGTCAATCATTAGAAATTCCAAAAGAAAAAAAGACTTCGGGTTTTGAGGCAAAAAAAATGTCTGCCATGGATTCAGAGTCTACAAATAAAGATACTTCTGAAGATAAAAAGACTGATGAGCTTTTAAATGATTTACCAAAAGAGCCGGTATTGGCAGAACTGGACACTAGTGATGAAGGTTTTAAAGCAGCAGTAACTGAGGTTTCTATAGATTTAGCTGATTGGTTTGAAGTAAAGGATGTAATTCGAAAATATATTGTGCTCATTCACGATGTATCACAAAATAAAATTCTTTTTA
>CAZZIX010000083.1:0-9804 GCA_964654345.1 uncultured Methylomarinum sp. | reverse complement strand
TGGGTTTGTGAGAATTTGAGAGTGCTTATTGTTGGGTTAGCTAAAAGTGGAACATCTATATTGACTTATAGAATTGCTGAGGCAATTCCTGATAGTAAAATATTTTTTGAACCTAATGGTGCAAAAGGATTTAATAATCTTGATTTACATTTAAAGATTTGTGAAAACAATAAAGCTGTAACTAAATGTCTTTTCCCTTGGCATGATAAACAAGATAAAGAAAACATTAAAAAAATATCAAGACTATATGAAAAAAAGATATGGATAATACGAGATCCGAGAGATAACATTATTAGTAACTATTTGTATATGTGGAACACTTCTTATAACGCGCCTAAAGAAAAATTTGAGGCCGCGCTTAAGATGACACAAGAAAAAGAAAAAAACCCTACGAGTATTCCTTTTTATCAGTTATTTAAAACACTAAATGACCCTGGATTGTTTGTAACAAAGCAATATGATGCTATTTTAAGACAAGTTGTAGAAATGCAAAGTGAATGGCATATATTAAAATATGAAGATTTAGTTTCTGGAAATCTAGAAGCATTGAACAACTACTTAGGTTTAGAGGTCAATACAACTGCTACAGTACCTGAAAATTTAAATCGAGTCGTGAGAAGTAAAAAATCAGGTAATTGGCGCGAATGGTTTACAGAGGAAGATATAAAGTTCTATAAGCCAATAATGGAAAAATATCTTGATTTTTTTAATTATGATGCTGATGACTGGGTTCTCTCTGCTCAACCCGAATTATCTTCAGAAAAAGGTTCAGAGTATATGAATAAACTCCATCATGGAAAATTATAGTAATAATAGATATAACTAAAGTAGTATTTAAAAGGTTATTGATCAGCAGGAAATCTATTATACGAATAATAATTTTATTAATTACCCACAGGCCTTATTTTTTTGAAAGCGTTATAAAACAGTTGAAAATCGAAATAAGTTAAAAATCAATGATTGTTGTTTATGTCAAATTGAGTTAATTAACTGAACCCATCAATCAGGATTGCAACATACATCAAATACACATACATTATATATGAATACTTCTGAATTAATAAAAGCAGATAATTATAAAACCTTGTTTCGCGCACTACTACGTGAAAGCCCAATGGATATTTTTAATAACGCAAAAAAAATAATGTTTCAAAATACGAGAGAAACAAAAATCTATTTTGAAGTACAGCATGTTTTCATGAACAATTGTATAGTTGAATTTGAATACGGTCATTATTTTGAAGAAAATGAAGCAATCTATTTAAGAGGCTGGGCATTGAACACCAGCCCAGACAAAGTATTAAGAATTATAATCGACAGCCAGGAGTTTGAGGTTGATATCAATGAGCAGAGAATTGATGTTAGTGAACATTATAAAAATCACCCTCAGAGTCTGTATTCTGGATTTTCGATTTTAATCCCATCTGAAAAAGCCCAGGCTCAGGTCACATTTGAGTTAGAATGTTCCGGAAAACCTGCCTTAAAAGGTGTCGTATTTCTAAAAAGCCTGGACAGTATCAACAACCTATTAAACTCAGGAGCTGAACAATATAATATTTACAAAAGCTTAGAAAAAGAAAACCACAACGAAATAGTCAAATTTAAAAACAATCCATTAATCAGCATTGTAGTACCCACATACAATACAGATGTGAAATTATTAAAAAAATTAATCAAATCTGTAGAGGCTCAAGTCTATAGTAATTGGGAACTATCTATTTTTGACGATTATAGTACTAATAGTGAAACAATTGATTTTTTAAAATCTATAAAAAATGAAAAAATAACAGTTGGTTTTGGAAAATCAAATGAAAACATATCTACATCAACGAACTGTGCTATCGCTCAATCAAGTGGTAATTATATTGCATTCCTGGATCATGATGATGAACTATCATCAAATGCACTCTATGAGTATGTTAAATTATTAAATATTGACCCTAGTATCGAACTATTTTATTCTGATGAAGATAAAATAAGTGAAAAGGGTGATTATTGCGAACCCTACTTTAAACCAGATTTTTCACCAGACTTGATTTTATCGAATAATTACATCTGTCATTTTGTAATGGTCAATAGACAATTGGGCGATAATATAGGTTGGCTGCGAAATGGTTTTGAAGGTGCACAAGACCATGATTTCATTTTAAGATGCATTTCAAAAAATAGTAAGATTAAACATGTACCAAAAATACTGTATCATTGGAGAAAGGTATCAGGCAGTACAGCGCTTGGGCATTCAGAAAAAGGCTATGCGAAAAGAGCAGGCTTACAAGCTATTAAAAGCTTCTTGGAGGATAAAAACACCCCCGCCGAAGTTATTTATGGAAGTTGGGCCGGGTCATACATAGTAAATTATCCAGTAGATGAATCAAAGAAAATATCTATCGTTATACCTTTCAAAGATGAAGTGGATATGCTGAAGTCGTGTATAAATTCTATTTTATCAAATACAGAGTATGAAACATATGAGTTATTACTAGTTAGTAATAACTCACGCGAACCAGAAACATTTAAATATCTAAAGACAATATCACAGCAGTTCAAAAACATTGATTACGTAGAATATAATGTAGACTTTAACTATAGTAAAATAAATAATTGGGCCATAAATCAAATTAAATCGGAATACATTCTCTTACTGAATAACGATATTGAAGTTATTACACAAGGCTGGTTAAAACAAATGGCTATGCATATCCAAAGAACTGAGGTCGGTGCCGTGGGAGCCAAGCTAATTTATCCAGATAAAACCATTCAACATGGCGGAGTAGTCCTTGGCATAGGTGGTGTAGCTGGTCATGCATTTAAAGGGTTACCGGATCGTCAAGATAATTATCATATGGACAATGTAGTTCGAAATGTATCTGCTTGTACCGCTGCATGCCTGTTAGTAAAAAAGGATCTATTTATAAAGGTCGGAGGCTTAAATGAAAAAGATCTTACAATAGCATTTAATGATATTGATTTATGTTTAAAAATAGGAAAATCAGGATTTAATATAATCTATACGCCTTTTGCGAAACTATTCCACCATGAGTCTAAAACACGCGGATACGAAAACACACCTAGCAAGGTTATGCGCTTCGAAAGCGAAGTAAATTATATGAAATCAACCTGGCCTGATCTCTTAAAAAATGATCCGTACTATAACCCCAATCTATCACAAACTCGAGAAGATTATTCTTTGAATTTATCAGTTTTAACAAATACACCTTCAAAAATATAGTAGTCGATATAAATTATAAAATAAATTGATGTCTATTAACATTCATTCCATAGTTGTCAATCTATAAGTTACATACTATCATCATAGATACATTTATTTATATTATAAATATCCTTTCAATTACTTAAAACTTATTCCCATATTTATCTGTCAAAGTAAATCCGGATTAGTCTTGTAGCATCACACACAATTTCCAATAGCTTACTGTGACATCACTTTTAACCTAGCGAGGTTAAAACTATTTACCTTTAAAAAATAGGCAGGTAATTAAGCTCATCAACTCTACATCCATATTCAGGACCTGTATTAGGACAATGCATCGCATCAGCAATTCGCATTGCTCTAAAAATGTGTAGCACTAGGAGGCTGTCCGAAAATAGAAGCAGTAGCGAGGGAAAGCATTTTTGAGTCCATTGTTTCGATTAAATGAGGCGAATACTTGTTGTATTGAACGAATTTAATCGGAAAAACGGGCCAAAGTCTGCTTTTCCGCAGTAGGTTTCTATTCTCGGACAGCCTCCTAGGTAGTTCAGCATATCGACCCCTGCAACCAATATCTTGTTTGTATCGAACAGGAATGTGCAAGTAATAACTTCAACAACTGACTTTTCTTTTATCTGTCTTCTGCCTTGCTACAACAGTTACGTAGCAAAGCAGAGCCTTGAAGACAAACAGCTGCTTTATTATAAAGAGTGGTTTACGACAGTATCGAAGTTAATTCTTGCACTCTTTTACATAAACTTCACTATTCTACATAAGGCAAACAGCTATTACTCTACAACTTGTATAACGTAATTATCGAAAATATAAGTCTGTGTAAAAGTTTTAATAAATTTTCTTTGATAGTCTGCATCATCATAAATAATGATGATATTGCAACTAGTTTTTTATAGTGTGATTCAAAAAATAATTCATACCAGAGGTATTTTCTATTTAGTATTATGAACAAAGAAATATTGAATTCCCATAAAAGAATTATTTTTGTACTCGGCATGCATCGCTCTGGAACAAGCCTGGTCACCAAGGCGATACAAGTTATTGGCGCCGATCTAGGTAATAATTTAATGCCAGCAGAACTATCGAACCCTAAAGGTTATTGGGAAGATCTAGATGTATTTCATTTTAATGAACGATTGCTTGATTTTATCAATGTACGTTGGGATATCCCCAGTATATTAACGACTGTAGATTTTAAAGAAACTAAGTTTAATTCTTGGAAAAAAGAAGCAACCCAACTGTTACGCATCAAAATAGCCAATTGCGAATTATTTGCTATTAAAGATCCAAGAATTTCTCTGCTGATACCTTTCTGGGAATCTGTAGCAAAGACACTGCCTGCTAAAATACAATATGTAGTAACTGTACGTAACCCAATAGATAGCAGCAGATCCCTCATTAAAAGGAATAATTTTGATGAAACAAAGTGCTTGGCATTATGGGTTAATTACAATTACAAGATTCTCCTGGATCTATGTAAAAGCGAAAACTCCGCAATTTTTATTGATTATCAAAAATTACTCAATCAACCTTTAAAACAGTTAAGCAGGCTATCTTATTTTATCTGCGAATTAAGAATTACAAAATCATCTACTACCTCAAAAATTGAAGAATTTATAAATAGCTACATTGATAAAACTTTATCACATTCATTCGCAACTACAGATGATTTAATTAAACTTGATCAGTCTGTACTTGGAATTACAGAACTTTATCGCTGTTTACAAGGATTCACTCAAAGGCGTTGGTCTAGAGTGAGAGCATTACAAACCCTGGAAGCTATTTCTGCGAATCAACTAGAGGCTGAGAATTATCAGCTTCAACTACAATACTTTAAATATGAACTTAAACACAGACTTGACACTCAACGCCAATCTCTGAAAAAAAACAATCAATTATTGATAGAACGGAGCATTCAAAAGAAGGATGATTATTACCAAGCGATCATTCAAAAAAAAGACATAGAAAATCAGTCGCTTATCAAAGATATTATTACTAATAAAGATCGCGAATCACAGGCACTTATCAAAAAAATTATTGATCGTCAAGACAAGAAGTTCTTGAACTTTAGTAATGAATTAATTGATAAAAACAATCAAAAACTGGACCAAAAGGATTTATTAATACAATCAGGTAATAAACAGTTAAATAAGCTTAAACAAGCAATGCAAAGCGAGATCAAAAAACATAACAATTCCATTGATAAAATAATAATCCAACATAAACATGAGATTGAAGAATGGAATAGTCTTGTACGTGATATACACGCATCATACTCATGGAAAATCACAACACCACTGAGAGTTGGTTTAAATATTATTCGCTATACAAAAACCTTGTTGAGTGTCAGAAGAAATACATGCGCATTACAAGTAACATCAGGATTAGAGATAAACGATTCTGAGCTATGGACAACAATCGATGATGACCCACAATTCAATTTAGACCTTTCTAAAACACATCAATCAAATGGTTGGCACTCTGTCCAGTTTATCGCAAAAACATTAGATAATAATTTTTCGCTGTATCCAGAATTATATATTAATTATGGGAACGGATACATGGAAAATGAAAAAATAATACTTGATTATAATAATAATCGATATGAGACAACAGTTTTCTTTGACCAACCACCTACAGGAATAAGAATTGATCCTTGTAATCAATCAGGTGTTATTTTCAAGTTAGACGAAATAAATCTAAAAAAAATTCCATTGCCTTTATTTATTGTCACAGCATCAATCAACATTTACAAAAGAGATAGGAAAAACGGGAAAACCCCTTTAGATATTATTCAGGAAAAAATAAATCTGATTAATAAATTTGGATTATTATACACCATCAATAACTTAAATACCTTAATTAGTGATACAAAGGATGGTGTTGACTGGGGAATTGATTACACAAAATGGATCTCTGAAGTTGAAACCAGATATCACAAAAGTATTGTGAATAAAAGACATAAATCACATACTAAAGAAAACAATCATACAATACTTATTATTTCAGAATCTATTACAGATCCCAACATCAACTTATCACTCAAATCCATACAGAACCAGTTGTTACAACCATCTGAGGTATTCATTCTACATAAACAAAGTCAAATTTACTGTTTTTCAACCAATTCAAATGATTTATCAAAAAAAGCATTATTTAATACCTGGAAAGACACAACAAAAACAAAGATAGTAACCTTATTAAAAGCTGGAGACCAATTATCAGACTATTATTTATTAGCCGTGGAGGACGCCCAGAATAGATCACCTGATTATGACTTGGTGTACTGTGACAATGATGAGATATCAACAGATGGACTTCGTGGCAAACCACAATTTAAACCAGATTGGAGCCCTGATTTCCTCATTGAGTTAAATTATATTGGAGAAACCTTTTCAATCCCATTACACCATCTCAAAGGATTTCTAAACAAATATAACGACCCATTAACATTATTACCAATACATATATTGTATTATTTTGCAACAACTAGAAACAACAATATAAAACATATCAGCCAGATATTAATTCACAAGACAAATACCGTTGAAACAATAATTCAAGATGACAAGCAACACAATATGCTAAAAAGGATGGTCTACGAGCATACTGGTGGAACGCTTAATACAACAAAATATATAAAACAATACAGAGTTTCTTATTCATTATCAGATTCGCCACCCAAAGTGTCAATCATTATACCAACTAAAGATAATGTAAAGTTATTACGAATTTGTGTAAATTCATTACTTGAAAAAACAGACTACAAAAATTTTGAAATCATAATAGTCGACAATCAATCAGTTAAAAACGAAACGCACACTTATCTTAAAAAATTGTCTCAAAAATCTTTTATACAGGTTATTTCGTATAACAAGCCCTTCAACTTTTCTGCCATTAATAATTTTGCAGTTTCACATTCTCAATCTGAAATTTTATGCTTTCTCAACAATGATATTGAAATAATCAACAGCGACTGGCTATCTGAATTGGTTTCTCATGCAATTAGACCTGAAGTCGGTTGTGTCGGTGCAAAATTGTATTATCCAGATGGACGTATTCAACATGGCGGAGTTATCATCGGTATCGGTGGTGTTGCTGCCCATGCTTTTAGTTTTGAAGACGGTGACAGCAATGGTTATTTAAATCGATTAAACTCGTTACAAAACTACAGCGCCATTACAGCCGCTTGTCTTGCAATCAGAAAAGAGCTTTTCTGTTCTATCGGTGAGTTTAACCAAATACGATTGCCCGTTGCATTTAATGACATTGACTTATGTTTACGCTTGAGAGAACAGGGTTATCAAGTCATCTGGACACCTTATGCTGAACTTGTACATCATGAATCAGCCACTAGAGTTGATGACAAAACCAGATCCGATGAAATCAAAACCGAAGTTCAATTCATGCAAATTCGCTGGCATAAATGGATTCAAAATGACCCAGCTTACAATCATCATTTGTCCCTGGCTATTGGCAATGATTTTGAGTATTCTCTACGACAAAAAAATATTTCGCACAACTCTATTCACAACACAATAAACAATAACCCAATAAAAAACCCTTATCTAATTGAAAACAATAAAGATAGAATTACCACAATTGTAACTGATGACGCCAACTATCAACCACGATATAAACCGACAAATCCTGGTCTATCTATAATTATATTAACTTTAGATAAACCAGAATTAATTAGCCCCTTATTAAAAAATTTAATCGCTGCAAAAAAACATCTTCATAACCAGGGGATTAATGTTGATATTATTGTAGGAGATACTGGCTCCACTTCATCGGAAGTCATCAGTTTATATAAATTACTAAAATCGGAGATTACCATAGTACGCGGTCTTGAATATCATTTTTCCCGCTGCAACAATCAATTATTCACTGAACATGTACAATATGACAGTGTTTTATTTTTAAACAACGACGTTATCTTTGACAACGCCAGTAATGCACTCTATCGAATGTATGAAGTTTTACATGACAATCATGATACTGGAATTGTGGGTCCCTTTCTCACATATCCAGATGGACGATTGCAACATGGTGGGGTTAGTATAATAGAAGACGGAGATAATAAAGGTTTATGCTACCATCCAGGACATGGCTCAGTATTTAAAAAACCTGTTGTCAACAGTGTTAAATTGATGCCCGCAGTCACTGGCGCTTGTTTATTAATACGGTCTGATTTATTTGTAAGCTGCGGAATGTTCGACATTCACTATGCAGCGGAAATTCAGGATGTTGATCTTTGTTTTCAAGCTCGCAGGATCGGCTATAACAGTATATTGTGTTATCCAGGCGAGGTTCAACACTTGGAAAACGCCACTCGCCCGAAAGGTGAAGAAAATAATCAGGATCGAGCGCGTTTCGTAAGAAAATGGGCTGTCTTTTATAGTGAGATGTTGTCGTGAGACATATTTTATTTTTAGCTGAACGCATGTCGATTGGCTTTGGAGTTTCTGTTGTCATTGGTGAGCTAGCACGCCGCCTGGCAATCAAAGGGTGGCAAGTTACGGTAGGTTGTAGAGAGTATGATAGCTATTTCTCAGGCCGTTGCAATGTGATTCAGCTTGAACCAAGCACGAATATTGTTGAAACCTATGCATCTAAACATAATGTGGTCTATGTGATCGCTCATACCGCACCATATTTTGAAATTCTGCCCAAGCTAAATGGCACATTTGAAAAATGGGCTTGGGAACATGGAGATCCTACGCCCTCATTATTTCCTTCTGACAGCGATCAAAGACAAAAAATTATTGATTATAAGAGGATTCATGTATACCCACACGTTGATCATGTGATTGCCATTTCGAAGTTCGTTCAACAGGATATCAATTGGCCCTTGGCAGATATTATTTACAATGGATGTGATCACATAAATATAAAACTCCCTAAAAAAAACCCGGATAATCCATTGAATGTCGGCGCATTAATGCGATTAGATAAAATTGAAAGCTTTTATAAAGGTGGTGATCGATACATTGAAATTGCTAAGCGATTGGCTTTGGAAGGTATACCCATGAATTTTGAGGTACTCGGGCGGGGTACGTCAAAAGAGGGAAATATATTTAAACAAGCAGGTATTAACACTCACCTAAATGCTACAGAGGAAGAAAAATATAAATACCTGCAAGATTTGGATATTTTTCTCTCGTTAAGTTTATGGGAAGGATTTAACTTACCATTGGTTGAGGCTCAAGCATCTGGAAAATTAGCGATTGCATTTGATACAGGAGCACATCCAGAAGTCACACCATTTATTGTAACTAATCTAAACGAACTAAAAACTCTTTTAATCGCACTCAACAATAATAGAGATTTGCTGTACGAATACACAGTGAAATCGCAACAATTTTGCTTGAAAAAGTTTAATTGGGAAGCAACTGTTGATTTGACATTAGAGCTTTTATTAAGCAAAGAATCTGCCCACTGAGTGGATGATTTTGATATAAACTCCTAAGGGAATAAACTGCCCTTCCCCAAAGGAAGCTGGATTTTACAATCCCCAAGCTCTATTTTCTATTTTCTATTTTCTATTTTCTATTAACATTCGGTTGCTAATCTGT
>CAZZIX010000082.1:0-9821 GCA_964654345.1 uncultured Methylomarinum sp. | reverse complement strand
GTTTTGATGTGGTTGCTATAGATATTGCACCAACTGCAATCGAAAACCTTACGGAAGCACTTAAAACTAGACAATTAAACGCAGAATTAATTCAAACTGATTTTTTTACATGGGAGTTAGAAAAGCCCTTTGATGCAATTTATGAACAAACCAGTTTATGCGCGCTCCATCCTGATGAATGGGTGAAGTATGAAAAAAGCTTATATTCTTGGTTAAAACCCAAAGGAAAGTTGTTTGCTCAATTTATGCAAACGGGACAAGAAAGTGGTCCACCATTTCACTGTGATATTAGTGCTATGGCAGACTTATTTCTTGTAGAGAGGTGGCTATGGAGCGAGCAGTATGAGACGGAAGTAATTCATTCAGACAATTTGTATGAAAAGATGTACTTGCTTGAGAGGTCATTTTAATTTATTGATTTTAAAAGAATAAGTGTGAATATGTAGACTGACCTAATGTCTCTTAAAAACAGCAGGGCAACTAAATAATTTCACCTGAGGTAATTTAATAGATTATAATGTTTTTATGTAATTAGGTGCTCAGTTTACTGAGTTAAACGGGAAGTCCGGTGAGAGAGATTTATCAATTCCGGCGTAGCCCCCGCTGCTGTAGACCTGATAAGTCACTCAAATGCCACTGCACATTGTGTGGGAAGGCGAGTGATTTAAATGAAGGTAAGCCAGAAGACCGGCCTAATTAATCTTGGTGCTATCTTCGGAGGGAGGATATAGGCCAGCAAAGCAGTTTTTACTGTTTTTCTGTGCATATTTTCCCTTATCAAGCTTTGCTCCGTAATGTTTTTTTATAAGGAAGGCTCTTGTGACTACTCAAACTCATTCACATTCTGCAACTCAAACAAAAACCAGTACTTCTAATGTGGCTAGTATATCTGCCATTTTTTTTGGTTTTGTCCTAATTTTGGCTATTGGCTTTTCACCAATAGAAGCGGTTCACAACGCAACGCATGATAATCGTCATGCCACTGGTTTTCCCTGCCATTAACCTAACATGTTTAATCGACTAGTTTTATCTGCTTTTTTAGCAGGCACAATTGCTGGCATATTGCTTTCTGTTATTCAAATATTTTGGGTTACACCACTTATTTTAGAGGCAGAAACTTATGAAGTATCTTCTCCTGCAATAGCTAATGAGATAGAAACAGCGGAGGAAGCGTGGGCACCAAATGATGGTTGGGAACGAACCTTATACACAACCGGCAGTAATATCGTCATAGCTTTTGGCTTTGCGATAATTTTGACAGGGTTTTATAACTTATTTCAATTCTCAAAACTGCATCAAGGTTTGGCGTGGGGAATCGCTGGCTATATTGCTTTTTTTGTCTCACCTGCATTGGGTTTACCACCCGAATTACCCGGTACCGTTGCCGCTGATTTGGTTGATCGGCAATATTGGTTTTTAGGAACTATATTTTGTACCGCTACTGGTCTGATGTTAATCTTTTTATCCAGCAAGTGGTTATTACGATTAATAGGTGCTTTTTTAGTTGTAATGCCTCATCTTATTGGCGCACCCCAGCCTTTAAAGCATGAAAGTTTAGCACCGCATTCGTTAATAACTCAATTTATTTGGGCATCTTCATTATCTAATGCTCTTTTTTGGGTCGCATTAGGTATCTTATCTTTAGTATTGTTTAGATTCTTTTCACCCCTTCAACCAACAGATCGGTGACTGATTCTATACAAGTAACAAAAAAAGGAAAAGTCTGGTTTGTGGGTGCTGGGCCAGGTGATCCTGAGTTAATCACTGTTAAAGGGCTACATTTACTAGAACAAGCCGGTGCAATTCTTTATGCAGGCTCTTTGGTTAGCCAGGCAACTACTTTATATGCTCCTAAAGACTGTATTGTTCATGATTCCAAAGGGATGACCTTAGAGGAAATAACCCATTGGCTAATAACTCAGGCTCAACAACATAAAACAGTTGTTCGGCTACAAACAGGAGACCCAGGACTTTATGGTGCGCTGATTGAAATGGTGCAACCATTAAACCAGGCTAAGATTGATTGGTCTGTAGTCCCAGGTGTTTCTTCAGCGATGGCATCAGCCGCTGCGGCAGGAGAAACACTGACATTACCAGAAGTAACCCAAACGGTTATTTTTACTCGAATGGAAGGCCGGACTCCCATGCCAGAGGGTGAGGATTTAGAATCCTTAGCAATACATAAAACAACTATATGTTTATTTTTATCCATCACTTTATTAGCCGATGTGCAAAGGGCTTTACTTAATGTGGGTTGGGATGAAGAATCATCTATTCTGGTTGTACAAAAAGCCAGTTGGCCGAATGAAGAAAAAATTGTCCGTGGAACGATTAAAAATATACGTGAAAAATGTCGTGCTGAAAAAATAAATAGCCAAGCTATGATTATTGCCAGTCCAACATTAGGCGCACAGCATTGGCCAGAAATTAGTCACTCTAAACTTTATGATGCTAACTTTACGCATCGTTTTCGAAAAGCAAATAAAAAATGAATACAAAGCAAACTATTTTATTAGTCGGGCACGGTTCTCGTGAAGCCTCTGGTAACTCAGAAATCGAGTGTTTTGTTAAGCATTGGCGCAACCATTTACCTCAGCTGCGTGTTGAAGTGTGTTTTATCGAATTTGCTGATGTCTTGTTAGATGAAGGATTGGATAATGCAGCACAGCATGGACTGCCTGTCATTATTGTGCCCTTGATTTTAAATGCAGCGGGTCATGTAAAAATGGAATTGCCCGAGCATATCGAAAAAGCGCGCCTTCGTCACCCAAAAGTTGATTTTGTTTTTTGTAAACATCTAGGTGCAAGTGAGGAAATACTAGTTATTTTAAAGCGTAATCTTAAAAAATCCATGGCAAAATTGGATGTACCAGACCCTAGGACTACTGGTGTTGTTATCTTGGGGCGTGGCTCTTCCGACCGAGTTGCTAATGGGGAAATTGCAAAAATAGCACGTTGGTTGTTTGAAGAGGGGGACCATGATTTAGTTGATATTGCTTTTACTGGTATTACTCATCCTCGTTTAGAAACTGTTGTTCAGCGGCAGATAACGCTTGGGATGAAGCAAATTATCGTGCTACCGTATTATTTGTTTACTGGCACACTAATGAACCGAATTGGTCGACAGCTAGATCGCATACAAAAACAGTATCAACAGATGTTTTTTGCCTTGGGTGATTATATAGGGTTTGAGAATGAAGTTTACGCTTTACTAGAAAAACGAATCAAGGATGCCACCAATCAAAACGATATTCAAATGATGGAGTGTGACGGCTGTAAATACCGTGAAATTGCGGCTGAACATGGCCATGGACATAGTCATGATCATACCCACGACCATTCCGGAGAAAAGTGCACATGAACCAAAATACTGTTACTGAACAATTAACAGAGGCAGGTCGCCGAATCGAACATGACTCTTTCGCTATTGTTGATAGTGAAATAGATTCACACGCTTATGATGAAGAGCAATGGCAAGTGGTAAGGCGGATGATTCATGCGACAGCAGATTTTGAATTTAATGGCTTAACTCATTTTCATCCTAAAGCAGTAAATGCTGGTATCCAAGCACTATTAAACGGTGCATCAATTGTGGCTGATGTGGAAATGATTTGTGTGGGGCTCTCTAAGCCGAGATTAAATCATTTTTCAGTGACTACCCATCATTTTATTGCTGATGAAGATGTGATTGCACAAGCTAAGATTGAAAATACAACCCGTGCCGTACAAGCCATGCGAAAAGCTAATAAAAAAAATATTCTGGATGGGGCGATTGTCGCCGTTGGTAATGCACCTACGGCATTGATTGAAGTAGTCCGAATGATTAAAGAGGATGGGTTGAAGCCAGCATTAGTGGTTGGTATGCCCGTTGGCTTTGTTTCTGCCGCAGAATCTAAAGCATTACTCAGTGAAGTAAAAGATATTCCCTGGATAGTTATCGAGGGTCGTAAAGGTGGCTCTACTCTGGTGGTGGCTGCTATTCATGCTTTACTTGCTGTGGCTGAACAAACGCAATAATGAAGTCTTGTGGAAAAAAAAGCCAAAGGCACACGTAAAGGCTATACCACTGGCGCTTGTTCAGCTGCGGCTGCCAAAGCTGCTACGTTGGGGTTGATTAACGGCTTAGTGCCTAAAACCGTTGAATGTGATTTACCCAATGGACAAAAAGTCATGTTCGAAATAGCTGACTCAGGTTTTGATGGAACAACAGCTTATGCGGTTGTTATTAAAGATGCAGGTGATGATCCCGATGTAACTGACAAAGCCGCATTAACTGCGCATGTACAATTGTTACCACAACATCAGGGTGAAGTTGTATTAAAAGGTGGCGAAGGTGTTGGCAAAATAACCATGCAAGGTTTAGGGTTAGAAGTTGGCGGTGCAGCAATTAATCCAGTCCCATATAAAAATATTAAAGCTAATGTGGTGAATATTGCGACAGAGCTTTTACAGAAAGTAGGTCTTGAGGTGGCTATTTCTGTCCCTGGGGGAGAAAAGATAGCAAAAAAAACGCTTAATTCTCGTCTGGGTATTGTTGGTGGTATTTCTATATTAGGTACCACAGGTATAGTTCACCCTTATTCAACCGCAGCATTTCGAGCAAGTGTAATTCAAGGCATAGAAGTGGCAGCAAACCAAGGGCAACAAGTTGTAGTATTAACAACCGGTGGGCGCACTGAAAAATTTACTATGGTTCAATTACCCGAATTGGCTCAGGCTAGTTTTGTACAAATGGGTGATTTTCTAAAATACGCATTAGATACGGTTATTAAGTGTGAGATTCCACAGGTTGTGATTGGAGGAATGGTCGGTAAACTTACTAAAATTGCTCAGGGAGAAACCATCACTCATGCAAATCGAAATGCCGTTAATACTAAGTTGTTAGCTGATATTGCAGCAGATATTGGCGTTTCCAGAGAAATATGTGATGAAATTAAACAGTCAACCATGGCGCGATATGCCAGTGAAAGGATGGAAGAATTAGGTTTAATTCAGCCTTTTTATCAGGCATTAGGTCAGCGAGTTATTGATACATTACACCAGCGATACCAAGGTAAGTTCCAGTTGCGAGTATTAATGTGTGATTTTGAAGGGAACAAATTAGCCGAAGTAGAGGGAGACGTTTGAAATGACAGCAAGCTGTCGAATTATTGGTATTTTAGATGATGGTAGGCAAAGTTTAACAGCGAGTACTTTGCAGCATATTATAGATGCAGATGTGGTCATCGCTGGAACAAGATTACTCTCAGTTATGGCTGATGAAATACAGACGGAAACAGAATGTTATGATTTGACGGGACATTTATCACAAGTGCCGGACTGGATTACTCAAGCTCAGAATAAAGACAAAAAAGTTGTTGTATTAGCAACAGGCGACCCACTATGCCATGGTATTGCAAGTTATCTAATCAAAAAAATTGGCAGCCATAAAATTGAAGTGTTACCCAATCTATCAATGGTTCAGTTAGCCTGTGCAAAATTAGGAATTGCCTGGCAAACATGTCAAATTGGTTCGATACACAGTGAGGACACAGGGGAGTGGGTATTGGGAGCTAATCCCCAACATACCTTGTATAAGGCTTTACAATTATTAAGACAATCAGATTTAACTGCAATTTATACCAGTCCAGAAAACACACCTGATCGTATTGCTCGAATGCTTCAGATAGAAGGGTTATCTGGAGACTATGAACTGGCAATTGCTGAATGTTTATCTCAGGAGCAAGAAAAAATTTCTCAGTGGATGACGGTTGATAAAGTCGCTTCCAATCAATTTGCAAACCTTAATATTGTCACTCTACGAAAAAAATCAACAACCGAAGACGCCTTATTTGGCCTACCTGACGAAAGATTTAAACAACGTAAACCTGATAAAGGTCTTATTACAAAACGTGAAATACGTGTAGTATCACTGGCACGTATGTCTTTAAAGTTAGATAGCATTGTCTGGGACATCGGTGCGGGTTCTGGCTCAATTGGTTTAGAAGCTGCTCGATTATGTCTTCAAGGCCATGTTTATGCGATTGAAAAAAATACCGATGATACCTTAATCGCATTGAGCAATAAGGCAAGTTTACAAGTAACAAATTACAGTTTGATTCAAGGAAAAGCTCCTTCTGGACTGGATTTATGGCCTGATCCAGACGCTGTGTTTATCGGTGGTTCTGGTGGAGAGTTACGTGAATTAATCTTACTGTGCATGAAAAGGTTAAGAGGTAACGGACAATTAGTGATGAATTTTGTTACCTTTGAAAATCTGAGTACCGCGATGGAAACATTAAAGCAGATTTCTGCGCAATGGGATGTAGTACAGCTGCAAGCTTCTCGTAGTAAACCTATTTTATCAATGCAACGTTTACAAGCAGAAAATCCCGTCTGGATTGTATGCGCTACAGCGAATAAAAACCTGGATGAATAAGATTAAAACGGGACGTTTAATTGGAGCATCATTAGGACCAGGAGACCCTGGTTTAATTGCTCGGTCTGTGTGGGAATTACTCAACAATAACGATAACCATTGGGCCTATCCGATACGGCGAAAAGGGTCGAAAAGTCATGCTTTGGGTATTGTATTGCGAGCTGGACTTGACTTACCTGATGAGCATACAGCACTGATTTTTCCCATGACACATGATGCAACTATTTTGGCGGGTTACTGGTTGCGTGCGGCAGAAACAGTTTTGGCTAAGCTTAAAGCAGGGCAAAATGTGATCTTTTTGGTTGAGGGCGATGCTTCAACCTATTCCACATTTAATCACTTGGCACGAGCCGTACTAGGGTTAGAAAAAAATATAACCATTAAAACAATTCCTGGAGTCCCTTCTTATAATGCTGCTGCAGCAGAATTAGCCATGCCATTGGCGGATACGGATGATACAGTTGCAATTATTCCTGCCGGCTATGGAATAGAAATGATTGAGCGTATGCTGAATGATTTTGATACTTTGATTTTGCTAAAAGTAAAGCCATTGCTGGATGATATCATTGATTTATTACAGCATCGTGGCTTGCTGGACAATACCGCTTTTATTGAAAAAGCAGGTGCACCTGAGGAACGTATTGTTAAAGATATACTTAGTTTGAAAGGGACTAAAGTTAATTACCTTTCGCTCTTATTAGTTCGCAACTCGCAACGTCAACGCGGTGAAATTATGCGCGGCTGCCGACAACAAACTAAATAAAATTTATGAATATTTCTAAAGATCCCCGTATCGTACTTGTTGCAATTACCAAACATGGCGTAGCCAGAGCATTAAGTGTTGCTAAAGAATTACCAGAAGCAAGTCTGGCGATAACGGAGAAATTTGCAGACACAATTCCTTCTATCGACAATACAGTTGATGTATTACCAGGTAAATTAAGCGCGAATATTGCAGGGCTTTTTGAGCGTTACGACCAAGTGGTGATGTTTATTTCTTTAGGTGCAGTGGTACGATTAATTGCACCACATTTAAAATCTAAAGATGAAGATCCTGGCGTTATTGTGATTGATGATGCAGGTCAATTTGTTATTCCTGTCCTTTCAGGTCATGTCGGCGGCGCTAATGCTTTTGCAGAAAAACTGTCTAATTTAACTCATGGAGTTGCAGTGGTAACAACCGCATCGGATGTGGGTAAAACGATTCCTGTTGATATTTTAGGACGTGATTTAGGCTGGAAAGTAGAAGCACCAAAAATCAATATTACTCGGGTCTCTGCCCATGTCGTTAACGAAGAGCCGATTGCTTTTGTACAAGAAGCGGGTAATCGAAAATGGTGGACAAGACCTACTCCACTGCCTAAAAATATTCATTTATTTGATCATTTTGATGATGTCGATTTATCTCAATTTAAAGCTGTCTTGTGGGTGACAGAACAAGAAATACCTACCGAAAAATGGGCTGAATTAACAGAACGCTTAGTCGTTTATCGCCCGCCTGCTGGACAAACTTAATGCAAGTAATTTTAGGACTAGGTTGTGATAGGTATACATCTTTTAAAACATTAGAAACAGCGGTTAATCAGGCTCTTTTATCAACAAAGTTAAATGGAAAAAATGTGGCTGGTATAGCAACTATTGATAAAAAAAATGATGAACAAGCGATATTGCAATTAGTTGAAAAACAAAAATGGCCGATACATTTTTTTAACGCCGAGCAACTAGCAAAAGTTACAGTACCAAATCCATCCGAAGTGGTTCTAAAATATATGGGGACACCGGCAGTATCAGAAGCAGCTGCTTTATTAGCGGCGGCAACAACAATGGATGATTTACTATTAGAAAAATACAAATATCTAGGCGAAGACGGTAAGAACGCAACGGTATCTATTGCACTCCTAAGAGAAAAATAATGAAACAAGGTAAAATTTTACTGGTCGGTTTCGGCCCAGGCGCAGTCGAACACATGACCTATCGTGCTCGTGCTGCGATAGAAGAAGCAGATGTTGTTATTGGTTATTCCACTTATATTAAATTAGTGAAAGAACTATTAGACGGTAAAGAAGTTGTCCGTAAAGGGATGACTGAGGAAATTGACCGTTGTATCGAAGCTTATGAACATGCCCAGAAAGGTCAAATTGTTGCCCTGATTTCATCAGGTGATATTGGTGTGTATGGAATGGCAGGCCCAACATTTGAAGTTTTATTGCAAGCAGGTTGGACACCCGATCAAGGTATTGAAGTAGAAGTTATTCCGGGCGCGACTGCATTAAACGCTTGTGCTGCATTGGTTGGCGCGCCTTTAACGCATGACTTTTGTTCTATTTCTTTATCCGATTTATTAACACCTTGGCCAACCATTGCTCGTCGACTAGAAGCTGCCGCAAGAGGTGATTTTGTGGTTGCGTTATATAATCCAAAAAGTGGTCGGCGAACTCAGCAAATTGTAGAAGCACAACGGATTTTACTTTTACGACGAAAACCAGAAACACCCGTTGCTATTGTTAAATCTGGTTATCGCCGCCGTCAAGCTATTCAAATGACCACGCTTGCAGAAATGGCAGACTGCGAAATAGGTATGTTATGTACTGTTTTAATAGGTAATAGCAGTACATTTATAAAACAAGGGCTAATGATTACTCCTCGTGGTTATGCCAATAAATATGCCGATTTAACCGGAGAAGCCAAAGAAGGTGAAGAGGCCGGTAGATCTTTAACCATGGGTCTAATCAGTTGGCATGCTTGTGTTCTAAATTATCTACAAGCTAATCCAACACTTAATTTACATAAAGTTGCCCTTTATTTTGATGCGTCAATAAGTGAAATATTAAAGGCAATTGCAACTGGACAAACAAGTGACGCTGCTGAAAAACAAGCCTGGCAAATAGAACCAGACCAAATAGATGCTGTATTAAAAGCTTCCTCTGGCTGGGGTAAATTGCGTGCAGTGATCCGCAACGAAGGGACAATTGCTGAATTATTGCTTGATACCACCAATTTTAGTTCTAAAGGTGATTGGCTAAATATAACCAACGATCATTTTCATTTGCACGTTAATAAACAAAATATTGTTAATGCCTGGTTTTATAGATATGGCGAAAAACAGCAAGGAGTTTATTTTACTGATGCCAATGGAGAACTTTTATTTTCATTACTTCTGGTTAAAACTGAAGGTCAATATGAAGAAGTCAAACTAAATCAATTTAATCAGGATTCCGAACAATACGGGAGTGATTAAAAGTGAGGTAAACGTGGATATTTTGTAGGTTGGGCTGCCGTCTCTTTGGCAACCCAACAAACGGTATGCTAAAAATGTTAGGTTAACGATAGAGCTGTTAGCCTACCCTGCGCAAGAGTTGGTGAGCGGCTTCTTAAAGAAAAAAGATAAATACTTCACTTTTAA
>CAZZIX010000081.1:6287-10095 GCA_964654345.1 uncultured Methylomarinum sp. | reverse complement strand
GATTCAAGTAGAAAAACTTGGGAAGGTGACCAATGGAAAATTGGTGGTGGTACTACTTGGGGTTGGTATTCTTATGATTCAGAACTAAATCTGATTTATTACGGTTCTGGTAACCCTTCTACATGGAACCCTGTTCAACGTCCTGGTGACAACAAATGGTCCATGTCTTTATGGGCTCGTGATGCTGACACAGGTGAAGTTAAATGGGTTTATCAAATGACTCCACATGATGAGTGGGATTATGACGGTATCAACGAAACTGTTTTAGTTGACCAAGAAATTGACGGTAAAATGCGCAAAATGATTGTACATTTTGACCGAAATGGCTTTGGCTATACTCTTGATCGTGTAACAGGTGAACTACTAGTTGCTGAAAAATTTGATAAATCAGTAAACTGGGCATCACACGTCGACATGAAATCAGGTCGTCCTCAAGTAGTTCCAGCAATGAGTACGGAACAAAACGGTGAAGACGTCAATACTGTTGGTGTTTGTCCTGCTGCACTAGGTTCTAAAAACCAACAACCCGTTTCTTTTTCACCTAAAACTGGCTTATTCTACATCTCTGGTAACCATTTATGCATGGAATATGAACCTTTTGAAGTTTCATATACAGCCGGCCAACCATATGTTGGTGCTACATTGACTATGATGCCAGCAGGCGCTGATGCAATGACTGGCAAAAAAGATGGTACAACTAACCTTGGTCAGTTTACTGCTTATGATGCAACAACTGGCAAAATCAAATGGTCAAATAAAGAACAATTCTCTGTTTGGTCTGGTTCTGTTGCAACTGCTGGCGATATAGTATTCTACGGTACTCTAGAGGGCTATTTAAAAGCTGTTGATGCTGAAACAGGTGAAGAGTTATATAAATTTAAAACACCTTCTGGCATTATCGGTAACGTAAACACTTGGGAATACAAAGGCAAGCAATATGTTGGCGTATTATCAGGTATTGGTGGCTGGGCTGGTATTGGTATCGCTGCTGGACTTGATGATGGTTCAGATGCAACTAACACTGAAGGTCTTGGTGCCGTTGGAGCATACAGAAGCTTAAGCTCTTTTACTAAATTAGGTGGTACATTTACTGTATTCGCTTTACCTGGTAAATAAGTAAATCTAACAATTAGATTTATTTGAAATGAAATTAGCCCCAATCGATTATATCGGTTGGGGCTTTTTTATGTTCCAAATTTTAGAATCACGATATAATAAACTTCCCTGATTTAGGTTCTCAATTTAAAAAATGAAATCATTCTCCTTCCCTAAAACATTTATCACTGTCTTATTATCACTATACAGCTTTTCTTTTTCTATTCTTGCTGAGGATAAATTTAGGGTCTGCGCAGATCCCTTACATCCTCCATACTCCACAAAATCAAAAGATGGTTTTGAGAACAAAATTGCAGCTTTGTTCGCTAAAGAATTAAATCAAGAATTAGAGTATTATTGGTTTCCACAGCGCATTGGATTTATTCGCAACACTTTAAAAGCTCAAATTGATAATACAGATCAATATAAATGTGATGTTGTCATGGGACTCCCTGTGGGATTTGATTTTGCTAAAACAACAAAACCTTATTACCATTCAACCTATGCTCTTATTATTGCTAAAGGTCGAGGATGGGATGATATTACCCAAGCATCTCAATTAGGAAACCTATCTTTACAACGTGAAGAGTCATTAAAAATCGCAATGTTTGACCGCGGCCCTGGCACTATCTGGTTGCAAAAAAACGGACTTCTTGATCAAGGCATTCCCTATCAAACCATGACTGGAGATGACAAAAACAATGTTGCTATGAAAATAGAAAAAGATCTTAAGGCAGAAAAAATAGATATGGTGATTCTTTGGGGACCGATGGCTGGGTATGTTATTTCTCAAAGCCCTAAAGGAACATATACTGTAATTCCCATGAAATCAACAGCTGGAATGAAATTTGATTTTTCTATGGCAATGGGTATTAGGTATGGGGATAATCAACGCAAGGAAATGCTTGAAAAGTTAATAGATAAAAACTTTAATCAAATCCAAAATATCATTTCTAAATATAATATTCCCTTATTACCCATTCCAAAACAAGCTGTTCATAAAGATGATGACTAAATTTAATAAATTATACTTTGCTCGACGACCCCAAATGCGGATTATTATAACGCCCGTGACTGCTCAAAATATAAATGCCTAATATAAAAAAATATAGCTGGGTTAACGATAGAGCTCTTAGCCCAACCTACACTTAATTTTTTATCTTCCAAATAATTTCACTAAATGAGCTAGTCTACCGGCTCGGCTCTCAGTTAGTTGGCTCCAGTCAAAACGCCACGACCAATTACCTTCACTAGTACCAGGAATATTCATTCTGTCTTCTGAGCCTAACTCCAAAATATCTTGCATCGGCAAAATGACTAAATTTGCAACAGAACCCAATGCTACGCCCACTAATACTGCTGGCATAGCAACACTAGAAAAACCTAAATATTCATAAATTCGATGTTTCTCATAATCGTTAAGTGAATTAAACCAGCCTAAAGTTGTATCATTATCATGTGTGCCAGTATAGACTACGCTGTTTTTTTCATGATTATGAGGCAAGTATAAATTATTCGCATTCCCATCAAAAGCAAATTGTAATATTTTCATCCCTGGTAAATTGAATTCATTTCTTAAGGCATCAACTTCTTCAGTAATAATTCCAAGATCTTCTGCGATTAAAGAAATAGAGGCGCATTCTTTCAAAACTGCTTTTAATAAGGCTTTACCTGGAGCAACAACCCATTTTCCATTAACTGCAGTTTCTTCATTTTCAGGTATTTCCCAAGCGGATTCCAAGCCTCTAAAATGGTCAATCCGTAAAATATCAAACAGCTCATTTTGAGTTTTTATTCGATCAATCCACCACTTAAACCCCGTTTTTTTTAAAAACCCCCAGTCGTAATGTGGATTCCCCCATCGCTGTCCTGTTTCTGAAAAATAATCAGGTGGTACTCCAGCAACAACAGGCATTTCTCCTTTTTTATCCAGCTTAAAAACATCCTTATTTGCCCACACATCCGCACTATCATAGGCAACAAAAATTGGAATATCGCCGAACATAAGAATGCTTTTTTCCTTCGCATAAACCTTAAGTTCATTCCATTGTTTAAAAAAAATAAATTGTTCAAACTTTACACTTTCAATAAGGGAATTTAATCGCTTGCTGGCTTCCTTAATTGCTTTTGTCTCTCTATTTTTTAAATTATCAGGCCATTGATTCCAGCACTTTCCACCAAACTCTTGCTTAAGTGAAAAAAACAAAGAAAAATCATCTAACCAACTTGTTTTGTCTTTACAAAACTGATCAAAACATTCTTTATCTTTTTTATTAGCGAGAGATTTAAAACCACTAAAAGCCTTGGCAATTAAACAACTTTTAGTAAATGCATTTGCCCCGATATCTTCTCCAATTTTTTCTCTCGATTGCAACCAGCCTTTCTCTTCTAGCCATTTAATGCTTATAAATGCAGGGTTACCCGCATGTGAAGATAAGCATTGATATGGAGATCCATCTCCATGTGGCATTCCTAATGGAAGCGTTTGCCAAACAGTTACACCCGCATTGTGTAAAAAATCAATAAAATCATAAGCTTCCTGCCCAAAATCTCCATTTCCCCCTTCACCCGGTAAAGAGGAGATATGAAGTAATATTCCTGCTCTACGCCTATTTAACTGATCACCCATGTTTACTCATACTTATTTAAGCTTTATTATTTAGTCTACTCTTCGCACGAACGCGCATGAGGATTTCGATCAGTTAATTTTATG
>CAZZIX010000081.1:4279-6187 GCA_964654345.1 uncultured Methylomarinum sp. | reverse complement strand
AAAGAATGTCTAACTGTTGCACCAGATATAATACAACCACCAGCAACCATTGAATCAATTGCTTGTCCTCGTCTATCATCCTCATCGTCAAAAACAAATTTTGCTGGTGGATTTTGTGCTTGATAGGTCCAGATTGGCCACGTTGTATCATACAAGTTCAAATCTGGATTCACACCGATTAGTTCCATATTGGCTGACCAATAGGCATCAATTGTACCCACATCACGCCAATAACTTTGCTCTCCTTGCAAGTTTAAAAATGGGTAAGCATTAACAGTATAATTTTCAATAACAGCAGGAATAACGTCATGCCCAAAATCTCTAGTTGACCCTGGCGTATCAGCATCTTTAATTAATTGCTCAATAAGAAAATCAGTATTAAAAATATAAATACCCATGGACGCTAAAGCAATATCCGATCGTCCAGGTATACACGGTGGGTTTTCGGGTTTTTCTACAAATTCATGGACAATTCTACTTTCATCAACATGCATAACACCAAAGTCTTTGGCTTCCTCTAGCGAAACCTCAAGACAACCAATAGTTAAATCAGCATTTTGATCCACATGATCGGCCAACATTGCACCATAATCCATTTTATAAATATGATCGCCAGCTAGAATTAATACATGCTCACAATTCTGGCCGCGAATCATATCTATACTTTGATAAATAGCATCTGCTGTCCCTTCATACCACCCTCCTCCTTGAGCTGTCTGCTGGGCAGGCATTAAATTTACAAACTCGCCAAACTCACCTCTTAAATATCCCCAACCTTGTTGAATATGTTTTATTAAAGGGTCTGCTTTATATTGGGTAAGAATACCGATTCTACGTATGCCCGAATTAATACAATTTGATAAAGGAAAATCAATAATTCTATATTTACCACCAAAAGGAACAGCCGGTTTTGCCCGCCAATCCGTCATTTTGTTCAGCCTTGTCCCTCGTCCACCTGCTAAAATCATAGCAAGAGTGTTTCGAGTTAACTGGCTAACAAAACGTTCATGTGGTTTTTTTGAATCTGGCATAATTATCACCTTTACACTTGAAAAGAGATTCTTTTCTTTTTATTATTGTTTTGGCTATGTAACAAACTTACTGCTTAAGCTGCCTACCTTATTCCTAAGCTCCCCTGTAGGGATGTACAGCATAGTGTTTCATGTAGATATCCCACCAAAAATAGCAGGAAGCAAAAAACCTTTACTTTAAATTTGTTTAAATAGTCATCCTGTTTATTCAGTATATAAACTCCATGTAATTTATTTTTCAATTAAAATATTGAAAATTTGTTAAAATTCCTTAAAGGCTATTCTACTACATTCCAAATAAAATGGGGCGTTGAAAAATGAACAAAAAAACTATAAAAACTCAAGTAAAGCCTAGTCAAGCTTCCTCCCTTGAAAAAACCACAAAAACAAATGAAACGTTGTTAATACAAGAAAAACTACTTGATACTGACTTAATCAGTATCAGTGAGGCAAGACACCATAATGCCTTTTCAGTCTTAGGTAGACATATAGCAGGTGATGTCACTACTATTACTGTCTATTCGCCTTATGCAGAAACAATCCATCTTGGAGACAAAGGCCCAGCATTAGAAAGGATCCCCAATTCTGATTTTTTTTACTACCAGACAACAAATGATACTCTGGACGAACACTACCAGTTGTCTTGGACAGATAAAGACCAAAATAAACATCTCAACTATGATCCCTACACTTTTGGTTCTGTACTTCCAGAATTCGATCAACAACTCTTTTCGGCAGGGAATCATTGGCATATCTATAAAAAATTAGGTGCTCATCTACATACCATTGACGGAATTGATGGTGTTTATTTTGCTGTTTGGGCTCCTAATGCCCAAAGAGTCAGCGTTGTTCATGATTTTAACCGCTGGGACGGGCG
>CAZZIX010000081.1:0-4179 GCA_964654345.1 uncultured Methylomarinum sp. | reverse complement strand
TCAACGTAAAGAACATGACTGGATCCACGAAGCCATGTCTATTTTTGAAGTCCATCTTGGCTCGTGGAAACGGGATGATCAAGGTAACTTTCTAAATTACAAAGAACTTGCTACTGATTTGGTTGACTATGTTAAATATATGGGATTTACTCATATCGAATTACTCCCCATCACTGAACATCCATTAGACATGTCCTGGGGTTATCAGGCCACAGGATACTTTGCCCCGACAAGTCGCCATGGAACACCTGATGAGTTTCGTTATTTTGTTGATATTTGCCACCAAAACAACATAGGGATTATTCTTGACTGGGTGCCCGCGCATTTCCCAAAAGATAGCTTTGCCCTCGCTCAATTTGACGGCACTGCTCTTTACGAACATGAGGATCCTCGTAGAGGCGAACATAGAGACTGGGGGACATTAATTTATAATTATAGTCGTAATGAAGTTAAAAATTTCCTTCTAGCCAGTGCTAATTTCTGGCTGGAAGAATACCATCTTGATGGATTAAGAGTAGATGCAGTTGCCTCTATGCTTTATCTGGATTATTCTCGCGAGGAAGGTGACTGGGTAGCCAATATGTATGGAGGCAATGAAAATCTAGAAGCCATTGATTTCATGAGGCACATGAATATAATCACCCACGAACAACATCCTGGCACAGTTGTTATTGCAGAAGAATCTACTTCCTGGCCTCAAGTAACACGCCCTACATGGACAGGAGGACTTGGTTTTTCCATGAAATGGAATATGGGCTGGATGCACGATATGCTTTCCTATATGCAACAAGACCCGGTTCATAGAATGCATCATCATGACAATTTAACTTTTGGTATGCTTTACGCTTTTTCAGAAAACTTTGTTCTGCCTTTCTCTCATGATGAAGTCGTTCATGGTAAAGGTTCTATGATAAATAAAATGCCTGGGGATGAATGGCAGCAGTTTGCCAATTTACGCCTGCTTTACACTTTTATGTTCACATACCCCGGTAAAAAACTACTCTTTATGGGCTGTGAATTTGGACAAGGAAATGAGTGGAATTTTAATCAGACTTTAGATTGGTATGTTCTTGAATATCCTAACCATAAGGGACTTCAAACCCTAGTTAAAGATTTAAACCATATATATGTTAATCATCCTGCTCTGTTTCAACATGATTTTGATCACCAAGGATTTGACTGGATTGATTGCCACGATATTAATCATTCCATCATCAGTTTTCGCCGTAAAACTGATGACGATGAACTCATTGTGGTATTAAATTTCACACCCGTAGTACGAGAAAATTACCGCATAGGTGTGCCTTCAGAAGGAAATTACACAGAAATTTTTAACTCAGACTCTAGCTTTTATAATGGAAGTAATGAAGGCAATGCTACCGTTTATTCGGAACCAACACCCTGGATGAACTTACCCCATTCGGTTAACCTTACTCTTCCTCCTTTAGCGGGCATCATATTAAAACTATGAAGAAAATACTATTTGCATGCAGTGAAGCCCACCCATTGATTAAAACGGGCGGACTTGCAGATGTCTCTGGTAGTTTACCTCGTGCATTAGCAGAACTATCACAAGAGATAAGAATTGTTTTACCTAACTATCTGTCTTTAAACAAAACAGAAGACGTTCATTTTATCAGCACGGTTAGAGTTGATAATCAGGATGCTAATATCCTGGAAACTGTATTACCTAATAGTAACGTCAAAGTATGGTTAGTTGATTGCCCTGCACTATTTGGCACACCTGGAAACCCTTATCTGGATGAGTCTGGAAATCCTTGGGAGAATATAGCCGATCGTTTTGCATTATTTTGTCGTGTCGTAGTAGAAATAGCCATGAACAGAGCCCACTTAACTTGGCAACCAGATGTTGTACATTGTAATGACTGGCAAACAGGTTTAGTACCTGCACTTCTATCAATCGAAAGCAACACCCCTTCCACGGTCTTTACCATCCATAATATGGCCTATCAAGGCATGTTTCCTGAAAGCACATTTTCTGACCTCCATTTACCACCGCAACTTTGGAACCCTAATGGTCTTGAGTTTCATAATATGCTTTCTTTTATAAAAGGTGGATTATCTTACGCAAACCGTATTACAACCGTAAGCCCGACTTATGCACTTGAAATACAGTCACCTGAATTTGGTTATGGATTAGAAGGATTATTAAGCCACAAATACAGTATTTTATCTGGCATTATTAATGGAATGGATCTTAGTCAATGGAATCCAGCTGAAGATAAATCAATCAGCGAACCCTATGATATTAATACACTAGAAAAAAAGGTTACCAACAAAACATCACTACAAGCAAGATCATCCCTTCCAGTTAATAAATCAGTTCCATTATTTGGACTCATCAGTCGATTAGTTGAGCAAAAAGGGGTTGATCTTCTTCTTGATTGTCTGGATGAAATGATTAACATGCCATTACAATTAGTTTTACTTGGCAGTGGTGACAAAAGTGTTGAGCTAAAATTACTTGAATATGCGAGACTTTATCCAAAGAAAATTTCTGTCATCATAGGTTATGACGAAGCACTTGCTCATCAGATAGAAGCTGGTGTTGATATTTTTCTTATGCCATCTCGCTTTGAACCTTGTGGTTTAAATCAAATGTATAGCCAACGCTATGGCACGATTCCTATTGTAAGAGAAACGGGAGGACTTGCCGATACTATAGAAGATGCATTACCCAAAAGCCTATCAAACAATACCGCTACAGGCATTTCTTTTAAAGAAGCGAATTACGGGGCATTATTAGAGGCTATTAAAAGAGCTATGCTGCTGTATAACGATAAAAAAACATGGAAAAAAATTCAGATTTCAGCGATGAAAAAAGATTTTTCTTGGGAAAATAGTGCTAAGCAGTATTTAGCACTTTATGAAGAGATTTAGAGTCTCTAGTGATTAGAGATAGACCCTTGAACCCCAAAGACAATAATGTCGCTGGTTATCTTTGTTGGGTTAACGATAGAGCCGTTAGCCCAACCTACGTATTATATAAAAACCTTTGGCTTGCATTTCTTGGCTGTCTGGATATTTCAATTTTTTTCATCTAATAATATGATTTTCAACAGATAAACCCGTCGGTTATCTGCATGTACTACTTCAAAACGAAAGTTTTCATACTCCAGCTTATCTCCTTTATTAGGCATACCTCCTAGCTGATGAATAACAAAACCTCCTATCGTCTCATGTTCATCATCCTCTAACTCTGATGAAAAATATTCATTAAATTCATCAATCATCGTTATGGCTTTTACTGTATATCTTTTATCACTACTTTTCTTAATATTATCTTCTTCATCCGGCAAATCATGCTCATCCTCAATTTCACCGACAATTTGTTCTAATACATCTTCTATTGTAACCAAACCAGCAGACATGCCATATTCATCAACAACGATTGCCAAATGATCACGGTCTGTTCGAAATTCTCTTAACAAAGCACTCAGCCGTTTACTTTCTGGAACTACACTTACTGGCCTCATAATATCAGCGACTGTTAGTTTTTTATTTTCTATTGCAAAAGCTAACAAGTCTTTTGCAAGTAAAACCCCTACCACTTTACTTCGGTCATCGTCTTCTATGACTGGAAATCGTGAATGACCTAATTCTAAAACCAGAGGAAAAATGGTTTCTAATTCTGCATCCTTAGGAACACTATTCATTTGAATCCTAGGAATCATAATGTCTCTAGCACGCATTTCAGAAAAATGTAAAACTCGCTCAATCATAGCCAAAGATTCAGCATCTAACAGGTTTTTTTCTTGTGCTTCCTTTAACATTTCCAAAAGATCATCCCGATCTTGTGGTTCCCCAGTTAAAAAATGTCCGATACGATCAATCAGGCTTTTCTGCTGGGGCTGGCTACTTGGGGGTTTATCATCAGACATGACTTTTATTTCTCCTCGTATGGATTTTTTATTTTTATTTTTTTTAATATTTTAATTTCTAAAACTTCCATTTCTTCTGCTTCTTCATTCTCAATATGATCATAACCTAGTAAGTGAAGCACCCCATGGACAATCATATGCGCCCAATGATGCTCTATTTTTTTATGCTGTATCAACGCTTCTTTTTCTACTATGGGGGCACAAACCAATAAATCACCTAATAAATTACTTTCTACTCCATCAGGTACATCAAAAGGGAAACTCAAAATATTAGTTG
>CAZZIX010000080.1:0-10283 GCA_964654345.1 uncultured Methylomarinum sp. | reverse complement strand
CCTTTGGCCATTAGGAGTAAAAACAACTTCTTCTCCGTTATCATCTGTCAGTTTGATTTTTTCCCAAATATTTTGGTATTGTCCATATTCATTTCTACTTTCACCCTTCTGATAATAAATGGCATTATAAAAAACTCGAAGACTAATGGAGTCACCAGAAATAAAGAAAGAAAAGCCAATGGAGGAGGGTGGGATATCAGGGCAATCGGGCTTAAATTTATAGACAACAAAATCAACGGGTTATAAAATAAGCGATTTAGGAAAAACACTGTTTTTTCTTGAACTTGAAAATTCATTTTTATCAACCTATTGATTGCTCTAGCATTCAAAAAGTCAAGCTAATTTAAACCCGATTGCCCTGGGTGGGATATAACGCTTACGCTTTATTACGGTAGTAGCTTGAACAGATTCATCATTATTTTCGGAAGCTTCTTCAATTTCATCTTGATCGTCATCAATACCTGCTTCTGATTCAAATACAGGAAAAAGAAAACCTGTTACAAAGCGATCCAGAGGGTTTTCGCCAATAAGCTTATCTTCAGGCAATTTATTATTTTTGCCCGTTAATTGCTAATGAATATGCTGAACGAATTATTGCCGTTTTTTAGCTAAAATCATACATCCCTTTTCAATTCATGCTCAAGAATGCGCCTCTATACCATCAATAATCTGAAATTTTTCAGTCAATAGAGTGCGTAAGGATGAAGGATACTCTTATGTATTTTAAAAGAGGTTCTCACAAACCTGTTTTATTTAAGGAAAGTTCCATAGTAACTGTTATATAAAACAATTTCTTTAAAATATTTCTCATATCGCTCAATTAGATTCAATTTGGAACATGAAATTTTTCAATTTTATCAGCGAGCTCTTTATACCTAACGGATTCAAATTTAGCGTAGTTTAAGTTTTTAAACAGCCCTGTTAATTTGATAAAAAATGTTCGTGCTTGTTCCTGATCGACAAATTGATATTCAATATTAACCAACTCAATAATTCGGTTAAAGTTTTCTTTTTGTCTCTCCATAGAAACGGAAACATCCACCTCATCAAAAGCATCTTGTTGCAGATAAACCATATCTAGAAACAGTGCTTGCTGGTAAATGACATAATCCTCTAACGAAATACCTTCTTCGCCTGCAACCTGAATCATTTGGTAAATATTTTCACCTTGTTTTAAAAGTTGCAACATGGCATTAACATTTTCAGTCCAATCTACATCTAATTCTTTTGCATACCAATCACTCAATTGCTCGCTATATCTTGACCAGGATAATAAAGGATCTACCGCAGGATAAAAGCGTTTATAAGCTCTGTCTGCACTCAATCCCAGAAAAGTTTTAACAGTACCTAATGTTGACTGAGTAACCGGTTCTTCAAAGTTGCCCCCAGCAGGTGAAACAGTACCAATCATCGTCAAACTACCTTCAGAATCATCAGCAGTTAGGATTACGCCTGCGCGTTCGTAAATACTTTTAATAGCAGAGTCCAGATAAGCTGGAAAGGCTTCTTCTCCAGGAATTTCTTCCAGTCGCGCAGAGGTTTCTCTCATCGCTTGCGCCCAGCGCGAGGTAGAATCAGCCAGTAATAAAACATTTAAGCCCATTTGACGATAGTATTCGCCCAACGTAATACCAGTATAAATAGAAGCTTCTCGTGCAGCAACAGGCATGGATGATGTGTTACATATAATAATGGTTCTATCCATTAATGACCCACCCGTTTTAGGATCAGTCATCTGGGGTAATTCAGTGATGGTTTCAACCACCTCCCCTGCCCTTTCACCACAGGCAACAATAATCACAATATCAACATCAGAATTTCTTGAAATCAAGTTCTGTAATACCGTTTTACCTGCACCAAAAGGCCCAGGAATACAAGCTGTCCCTCCTTTTGCAATAGGAAAAAAGGTATCAATTAAACGTAGATGGGTAATTAAAGGCTCAGAAGGATATTGTCTTTGAACTATATTTTTTTTCAGCAATTGCTGAGGGAGCGGCTTACGAACAGGCCATTTTTGCATTAAGGTAATCACTTGCTCTTTACCCTGTTTAAATCTGATTTTTGCTATTGGATCAGTCACGGTTACATTACCTTCTTGAATCCAACTGACTTCAACATCACCTTGTAGATTAAACGGTAACATAATTTTATGCTCAAACCCTCTCTCTACAACTGCTCCAATCACAGAACTCGCTTTTAAGATTGTTCCAGTTTGCACGCATGGAGTAAAAGCCCATTTACTATTTTCATCTAATGCAGGTAAATCCACTCCTCGAGGTAAGAAAAACCCATAATCAGTAGCTAGCACGTCCAGCGGGTTCTGCAATCCGTCATAAACCTGACCAAGCAACCCAGGCCCTAGTTCTACAGAAAGCATTTTACCCGTTTGTTCAACAGGATCACCAACACCAACACCTATCGTACTTTCATATACCTGTGCATCAGCGGTATTACCCTGAATACGTAGGACTTCAGCTTTTAATCGTTCTGTATGCTGTGTAGTTGATCGTGAGGGTAAAATATAAACAACTTCATTTTTTGTTAATGGTGTTGACGTCCCTTCTATCGACTCAATAGAAACAATATCATCTTGAACAGCGATAACTTGTGCGGTTGCCTGGGTTTTATTTACCATATTAATTTATCTTGTAATTCAGCATCAATTAAATCATTAAAGCGCTGAATAGCTATCTCTTTGTTATAACTTGTTAATCGATTAATAATATCCCAACGGAGAACATAAATAATAACGGCTTCAAAATTAAAATAATGCCCTAAACTTAGTTGACGATAATGATTCCATATTACGCTGAATAAGAATTTTTCTAATTGTAAACTTTTATTAGCTACTAATAGCTCATTCGCTTTAGGTAGCCATGGCAACTGCTTAGCTAAACCTAAATCAGGTTTATGCCAGTATTTAGTCATCATAAAATACCAATAATCAAAGCCAAATATTTTTTTGGCAGGTGATGTTTTCTGTCCCTGATGCCTCATTCTTAACGCCGCCAGAATAATCCGTAACTCTAATCGCCAAATTATAATATTTTTAATAAAGTCGTTATTAATAGAGCTGATAGATTCTATTGTTTCGTTTACAAACAGTTGGTTAATACCGGCTTTTATATGAGACCAGTGTAATAGTTGTTCAATCTTCAATAAATCAGTTGCATCTTTTTCATCTAATAATGCCAATCGTTTGTTCAATTGGATTCTGGAAAGTGGAATTTGTTTTTCATCAAACAAATTATTTTTATGTGCCGGTAAACTGGTTACTAGCATGGTATATTTACAATTTGCAGGATATTTCATAAGCAGCATGACTAATTAGAACTTTCCATAGGTTTGAATAATTCTAATAAACCTAAGTCTTGAGCTACTTCTTTCGACGTGATATTACCTTTATAGACATTGACAGCTTTTATTTTTCCCTTATCGCTGACAAAACCATCTAGTGCGTTTTTTGCAATATCTTGTATGTATTTAATGGTTGTCTCTGTTAGTGCAAGGGTTGAGGTTTTAGGATATGCACCTGGCATATTGGAAACACAATAATGAATCACATCATGTTTTACGAATACGGGTTCCATATGTGTTGTTGGTTTGGATGTTTCAAAACAACCACCCTGATCAATACTGACATCTACAATAACTGAGCCAGGTTGCATTGTCTTCAACATCTTTTCGGTTACAATTTTAGGGGCTTTAGATCCTCGACAATATACCGCTCCAATTACCAGATCTGCATCTACAATCTGTTTGGAAATATTTTCTTTATTTGAGATAAAAAAATCGACTTGCGGTAGCAGTTTCCCCTTCCCATTCGTCCATTTAGTTTCATCTAAACCAGCAATAGAAACCTGAGTTCCCAGAGCAAAGGCTACCTTTGCGGCATGTTGCCCGACTATACCATCACCTATAATAACTACTTTGCCATAAGGTTTATTAAGCACTGTCCCTAATTGCATGCCATTTCCCTGATTAAAACTTGCTAAATAATACGCTCCCATCAAAACAGACATATTCCCTGCAACTGCACTCATTGGCTGCAGAATAGGTAACTGTCCATTGATATTTTCAAGCGTTTCATAGGCTAAAGCTGTCGTACCTTTTTTGACTAACTCCTTAGTTAGATTTATATCGACACCAGCCAAGTGAAAAAAGGTAAAGACTATTTGTCTACCAAGATAAGTATATTCAGATTCCAGAGGTTCTTTCACTTTAACAACTAAATCTACATTCCATGCTTCTGCAGTAGACACTAGTATTGCACCTGCTTCTAAATACTGCTCATTGGTAAACCCAGAACCAAACCCTGCATTTTCTTCAATAACAACGGTATTTCCTGACTGAATTAATTTGGTAACGCCATCAGGTGTTATGGCAACCCGAGCTTCTTTGTTCTTGATTTCTTTTGGTACACCGATTTTCATTATTTTGTCAAAGTGGTTTTAGAGTGTTTTACTTTAAATCAAAATTGTTAACTGGTTGTTACATTAATTACTAGAGGTGTCCTTCACTTCACTATCCCTTGCAATAAAGCCCTAAACCGAGGCTGAATATGCTCTAGTAATAAAGCAGTGACAGCCTCATCAGTAAAATCTATTACCATTGCATCATCTACTAAACGGACTGACAGTCCTGCATTGATATCGTCAGTCAGTTCAAACTGTACTCCTTTTCTTAAAAGATTAGCTGCTATTGAAGCGGTGTATTGACTTAATTTTCCTTCTTTGAGTTCTTCGGGCTTTTTGCGTAATTCATCAATTCCCATAACATCTTCAGGGAGGTTTATTACGATATCTTTATGATTATCTAGCTCTGTCTTTTCTCGAACAGTGCCTGCCAGTGACAGAATCAATTTCTCCATAAATGCTTTATCTGTCATTTGTTCGCCTACTACACGCATGACTTCGTGGCTAAAACTACCCAGTAATGTATCACGTAACTTCAACAAAGCATCTCTTGCTGCCAGTTGCAAAGCATCCTCTCCGGAAGCTTTAATATCAATAGCTTGTTGCTGTGCTTTTTCTATCAACTCCTTTGCTTCTAGCTCAGCTTCTTCTATTATCCACTCAGCATGTTTTTGTGCATTAACGACTAGATCTTCTGCTTTTTCCTGCCCCGCTGTTACACCTTCATTTCTAAGTCTTTCAATCAAAGCTTCTACGCCTGATGAAGCAATATGTGGTTGAGTGTTAGTCATAATCTATGCCTGTGGAATACCGCCACTGATGACCAGAGCAAAAATGAAAGCAAAAACTGCAAAGCCTTCTACAATTGCAGCTGGAGCTACAGATAAGCCAAAAATTTCAGGTTTTGCTTTAGAAGCATATATCGCGGATGCACAGCATTGCCCTTGGTAAACAGCACTAAATAATAATGCTAAACCACAAAGAGTACCGACTGCAAAAATGCCAGGTGCATTTTCGACTGTAATGGTTCTATTTAGTGTAAACATAACTACAATACCGTATATCACTTGCGATGATGGCATAGCAGAAACCCCCACATAACGACCATAGCCACTTTCTGTATCCAGCATCGCTCCAATAGCAGCCTGGCCTGCAACTGCACACCCCATAATGCTGCCTATTGCGCCCAATGCCATTGGAGCATATAAACCGATCCAACCTAATATCAAAATAAAATTAGACATTACAAACCTCCTTTTTTAGAAAATGCTTTAAAAGCATAGCCTTCATCTGAAACACTCCAGTTATAAAACTCAATAAAATTTAATCTCAACCCATGTACAACACCGCTCATTAAGCACAACATCAAGTTCAACGTATGTCCTAAAATTAGGATTAAAATACTGGATAATAACCCCAAGCCAGATGCTGAAGAATAAACTTGTTCAGCTAGTTGATTAAAGGTTAACGCTAAAGAGGCACTGGCCAACCCCAATGCAAAAAGGCGCATATAACTGAGAATATCACCGAATATTTTTGTAATCCCCGTTATATTTTTAAGTCCGTCCAGTATCTTCCAAAATGCATCACTGGGTTTTTTTATTGTTCTTTCACTGCTAAAAAACAACAATAACCCCACACCCATTATTAGTAAAGTAATTGCTGTATTATTCGATAACTGATCATTAAGCACACTGCCTTTAACCAACCAAAGTAGAAATCCACCGATCACCAAACAAATCCAACCCAATGCCGCAACCCCAGCTTTCTTAGTTTTAGATTGATAAGCCTTTATAATATTTGCCAATATGATGTGGATAGCGCCAACGGCTATTGATAGACGCATCATGCTATCAAAATCATTAATATCCAGAATTTTTAAAGACTTTGCGAAAGAATCTTGTGGTGGACTAAAACCAAAATACCCACCTGTCAAAACACCCCAGATAATTGAGAAAATAATAGTGACCAGAGCTAACATGCGCAATCTTTTCCCCTGCATAGCCTTCCCCAGTTTTTTCCACTTCAAGGCTAATAAAAAACCAAAAAATGTCGCATAGCCTGCATCAGATAAAATCATGGCAAAGAAAAAGGCAAAAGAAAAAAACAATACAATAGAAGGATCCCAACCACTATAAGCAGGCGTTTGATAAAATTTAACCACCTCTTCACCGCCTGCTAACAATTCTGAATTTTCTAATAAGGTAGGCGGATGGTCTTGCCCCTGAATATTCTCTACCATTAATACCAAACCACTATGCTTAGCAAACACCTCAAACTCAGAAACCTTACTCATCGGTACCCATGCCTGAATCATAAATAGCTCTTTATCATCTAGGCTTAAAGAATCTGCTACTTTTAAGGCAATAGTATCTTCATTTTTGGCTAGGTTTTGTGCGATTAATGTAATCCAACGGGTTAATGATTGTCTTTCAGCTTGTTTATCTTCTAAGGCTAATTCGATAGTCTGCAAATCTTTTTTTAACGCCGATAAAGGAACTTGACCAGTATGTGTTCTTGGCACGGGAACACTTGCTGTTGGTGGTTCCTGTTTGGCTAGAACCACAACAAAACAATGAATGTTATCGGCATGTACCACCTGATAAACCAAATCATCCTTCAACTGCGTCATCAGCCGTTTGGGGATAATATAAAACCAGAATTTTATCCCACCTAAATCAGCCTCAGTTGACAGATTAAAGTCCCCCCAAGGTTTAATCTCTTCAATACGCTTAATCAGAAAATCACGCTGATCATTTAGGGTTCTAAAATCAGTCTGTATTTGTAAAACCTGCTGAACAATATCATTTAAGTCAAAGTCTTTATCGTCATTAATCTGATGGCGTTTTCTTGTACACTGAATTAGATACTTAAGTGCCTCAACTGCTTTTTCTGTGAGCTTTTGAGTGGTAATTGCAGTAGAAAAAATCTGTTTATTTAGCGGAATTAAATGAGCTCCACCAAGTAATTGAAGCTTTTTAAGTACCTCTGTTTTTTCTGGTCTTAAGCCACATAAAGTAATTTTTTTTAGTGCAACAATAGCCATTAAAATATTTCCTTAAGCCTTTTGTTTTTAGTGATTTTAGCTCTGACTACTGCGGCTCTTTCTGTATCAGAGAGGAAAATTCGGATTTTTCTAATATTTTGCTGGGCTCTAGGAATCAAAACTTTATCGAATAAATTGACTCGTTGAGTGATTTTTTTAACCGCTTGCTGCAAAATTTCCACTCGTTTTTGATTGACTTTTAATTTCACCTTTAATTCCAGCATTTCTTTTAACTGAACCACAAGCAAATCGACCCAATGCGGTTTAGATAATAAAGAATAAGGTTTAGAATAAATTTCAATCTGTTTCAAATAAGGCAATTTAACACCCACCAAATTTTCTTCACTCATCTCAACCTGCTTAATAGTCACCAAACCATTCATTTCAATATGTTCACTAGATAACATAGGAAGTTGCTCTTTAACCAATGCATAACAGCTTTCTATTTGGTCTTGTGTATTGCTTAACTCCGCCATTGCCTTAGTCCGTTCTACAACCAGTTGCTGACGTTTTAAATCCAGTGAAGGAAGATATTGCTTAAAGCGTTTTAACTGCGCACCTTCCTTATGCAAAGCTGCTTTGCTAAAAGAGAGTCTAGGCATTTTGTTCCGCATCAATCATAGGAAAATACTTATCAACCAGTACCTGCTTCATTAACAACTCACTTTCATCAAAACACTCTGCAAGCGTCTGCCAACATAAATCCAGTGCATTTTCTAAAGGCAACGAGACATTAATGTCCATAAAACGTTCTCTAAATAACTGACCAAATTGCAGCAATTTTTGATCATAAGCAGACAATTCAAAAGCCATAGCTTGTTTTTGTTCGGCCTCGTTTGCTCCTGAATAAAAACGAATCATCGTGTTCATGATTTGAGAATGATCTTCACGAGTCACTTTGCCAATCACATGTTGTTTTAAGCGAGATAATGAACCAAATGGATCTAACATTTTATCGTGTAAATAAAACTGGCCTTCTGTAATGTAACCGGTATTATCAGGCACTGGGTGTGTAACATCTCCACCTGGCATTGTGGTTACGCTTAGTATAGTGACTGAACCAGCCCCCTTATAATCACAGGCTTTTTCATAGCGTTTAGCAAGCTGTGAATATAAATCCCCCATATAGCCACGATTTGATGGTACGTGTTCCATAGAAATACCGACTTCTTTCATTGCATCGGCATAAGCGGTCATATCCGTCATTAAGACTAGAACACGTTTTCCCTCTTCAACCGCAAAACGTTCTGCTACGGTTAACGCCATATCCGGCACTAAAAGTCTTTCTACAATAGGATCTGAGGCTAGATTACAAAACATCACCGTTCTGGCAAAAACGCCGGCCTCTTCAAACTGACTACGGAAAAAATGAAAATCATCAAAGATTAAGCCTAAGCCAGCAAAGACAACAATGTCTGCATCAGCTTGAATACCAATACGAGCTAAAAATTGATTATAAGGTTCTCCAGAAACTGAAAAGATAGGGATTTTTTGACTTTCTACCAAGGTATTAAATAAATCAATCATCGGTACGTTAGTCCGAATCATTTTAGATGCCAATACCCGTTTCATCGGGTTAACAGAAGCACTTTCAATAGTTACTTTAGGATCAGGCTGTAGAGAAGATCCTCCGTCTAATGGCTCCCCTACCCCACTAAAAATACGTCCAAGAATATTATTAGAATAAGTCACCTGCATTGAATGTCCTAAAAAACGAATGGATGCATGAGTAGAAATACCTTGAGCACCGGAGAATATTTGCAACGAAACTTCATTACCTTTTATTTTTATCACTTGAGCTAAAGATTGAGAGCCGTTTCCATCTTCTACTCGTGCCAAATCACCAAAACGTGTTGCAATTTCCTCTGTTCCTTTAGTATGAGATACGTGAACAGTAATGATATTTCCTACAATGGAAATTATATTATGATGTTTTATTAAACTTTCAATCATCTGTACGCTCGGTAGAGTGAAGCCATTCTATTCAAAGTAGAAAATAAGATAATCTATTTATGATACCAGTCAGCGATTAGTTTTTTGCATTCAGCTCGCCAAGCACATTCAGTTTCTTCACAATTGTTTCTATAGTTAGATTGAAAACAAGGGCGATGTTTTGAAATTTTTTGAATTTTACGAATCAATTCTACTTCTGAATTAATACGTTCTGGATGGTCTACTCCAACATAGCGGCCTAATCCTTGCAACTCAGCAAGTGACATACCTCCATCCTCTTCAAAACGCACAAAAAAGGATTTTATCTGAAATTTGGTGTAATCAAGTTCTGCCTCCAACCAATCATCCAGCTCCTTTCCCGGTTCAAAATTTCTGGCCTCGGCTTTATAGTAAGCCGCAACAGAAATCCATTGAAAACAATTAGGATCAATTGATTTAACATTATTAGAAGATTCAGTGATTTTTGGTTGATTTGGCATATCAACATCTACCTTAAAAAAATTACAAACCAATTTATAGTTATACTCTACACTCACTCGAATATACAATAGAATAAATTTTTTTGTGTTTAAAGCTATCTCCCAAGATAAACTCGACTTCCTTTACTTCATAAAACATACAAATAGAGAATTAATTGATTTAATAAGTTCCTTTGCTCAATGGTGGGCACTATCTCAACAGTCTATACCAACTTGACTGACAGGATGCTCAGTTTAAACTCATCTTTAAGTTACGACACATTAAACAACGTTGGGAGAGAGCCTACATCATCAACTTGATAAATATCAAAACCTGTTTTTTTCTTAGGCTTATATTTTCATTAACTGTGTTTTCTTTTTCATATTGAAGCTTGGTTTACAGTACTCAAT